>DASUUL010000178.1:0-8717 GCA_036374115.1 Acidimicrobiia bacterium
GGCACCGGTGTGCACGTGACCGAGCCGTCCAACGCCAGCCGGACGCTGCTCTACGACATCGACGCCCGCGACTGGTCCGACGAGCTGTGCGAGCTGTTCGGCGTGCCCCGCTCGTGCCTACCGGAGCTGCGCCCGAGCAGCGGCCGCTTCGGCACCACCGCCCCCGATCACGCGGCCGGCCTCCGCGTCCCCGTCAGCGGCGTGGCCGGCGACCAGCAGGCGGCGCTGTTCGGCCAGGCGTGCTTCGAGCCGGGGATGACCAAGAACACCTACGGCACGGGCTCGTTCGTGCTCATGAACCTCGGCCCCGACCACCCGCCCCCGACCGAGGGGCTCCTGACCAGCGTGGCGTGGGACCTCGACGGCGAGGTCGCGTACGCGATGGAGGGCGCGATCTTCGCGACGGGCGCCGCCATCCAGTGGCTGCGCGACGGGCTCGGCATCATCGACGAGGCGGCGGAGACCGGCCCGCTGGCGGCGAGCGTCGACGACAGCGGCGGCGTCTACTTCGTGCCCGCGTTCACCGGCCTCGGGTCACCGTGGTGGGACCCGTACGCGCGCGGTTCCATCTTCGGGCTCACGCGCGGCAGTGGCCGCGCGCAACTGGCGCGCGCGGTCGTGGAATCGATGGCTTGGCAGACGCTCGACGTCGTCGATGCGATCACCGCGGCGGCCGGCACGAAGGTCGCCGAGCTGCGCGTCGACGGCGGCGCGAGCGTGATGGATGTGCTCTGCCAGTTCCAGGCCGACGTGCTGGGCGTGCCCGTACGCCGGCCGACGGTCCAGGACACGACGGTGCTCGGCGCCGCCTACCTCGCCGGGCTCGCCGAGGGCGTGTGGACGTCTCCCGCCGAGGCGGCTGCGAGCTGGTCGGAGGAAGCGGCGTTCCTCCCGGCGATGGCCGCCGGCGAGGTCGCGCGCCGCCGCGCCGCCTGGTCGCGTGCACTCGACCGCGCCCGGGGCTGGGCCCGCACCGACTGACCCCTTCTCCGATGCGTCCCTCGTGCGCAATTGTGACGCACGAGAGACGCATCTATGCCACGGCGGCGTGCTCGAACGCCTTGACCGGGGCTTCCTCGACGGGGACGTCCTCGGCCTTCTTGGTGGCGTAGGTGTCTTGGTACTCGTAGCCGGAGAGCTGCTGGATCTCGAACATCACCTCGTCGGTGATCTGGCGCAGCACGATGCGCTCGTCCTCCCGGCCGACGTAGTGGCCGAGTGGCAGGGGGCGACCGAAGCGGACCCTCACCTCCCGGAAGAACCGCGGCAGCTTGGCGTCGGTGGACTGGATCTCGTCGGTGCCGATCATGCCCACGGGCACGATCGGCGCGCCCGTGCGCAGCGCGAGGCGGGCGACCCCCGTGTGGCCCCGGTGCAGGTACCCGTCGCGGGTGCGGGTGCCCTCGGGGTAGATGCCGAACACGCCCCCCGCCTCCAGCACCTCGGTGGCGGAGGCGAGCGCCCGCTCGCTGGCGCTCCCGCCCTCCCGCCGGATCGGGATCTGGCCCACGCCCCGGAAGAACCAAGCCGTCTTCCTCGAATCGAAGTACTCGGCCTTGGCGACGAACGTGACCCGGCGCCGGATCACGAGCGGGAGGAAGATCGAGTCCATGAACGACCGGTGGTTGGACGCCAGGATGACCGGCCCCTGCTTCGGAACGTGCTCGCGGCCCTCGATGCGCACCCGGTAGCAGAGCCGCAGGATCGGCGTCAGCACGACCTTGATCCCCCAATAGAGCACGGCTCGGAGCTTACGCGCCACAAGGGGAGGCCGTACCGGACGCCGAGCGTCGGAAGGCGAACCGGAGCCGGCGCCGAGGAGGAGCGAACTTCTTGACCACACGGTCAAGCGCTCGTACCGTTCACCGCCATGCGGCGACGACTCACGCAGCGCGGGAAGGAACGGCGCCGGCAGCTCGTGGATCACGCCGCCGTGCTCTTCGCCGAGCGCGGGTACCACCCGACGTCGGTGGCCGACATCGTCGAGAGCCTCGGGGTCGGCAAGGGCGTCTTCTACTGGTACTTCTCCTCCAAGGAGGAGCTCCTCGCCGAGATCCTCAAGTCGTCGCACCAGGAGCTGCGCCGCCGCCAGCAGCAGGCGATCGCCGACGAGCCCAACCCCGTCGTGCGCATCGAGCTCGGCATCCGGGCCTCGATGCAGTGGTTCTTCGAGCACCGCCGCTACTTCACGATCTTCCAGTTCGCGGCCAGCGACGAGCGATTCGCACCGGTGCTGCGTCGGAACCAGGAGGTCGCGATCGCGGATGCCGTCCACCACATCAAGGACGGGATCGTCGAGGGGCTGGTGGCCGACCAGGACCCCGAGGTGCTCGCCCAGGCGGTGGTCGGGGTGGTGGAGCAGCTCACCCAGACCTACATCTTCGAGCGCAACGAGCCCGTCGACCAGGCGGCCGACGCCGCCGTCTCCTTCTGCCTCTCGGGACTCACCGGCACCTAGAGAACCCCGTGCCGGTCGCCCGACCGGCGTCGCGACGATCAACCGAGCTTCGTGAGCGCGCGCCGGATGCCGCGGACGGCTTGGCGGATGCGATCGTCGTTCTCGACCAGCGCGAAGCGCACGAAGCCCTCCCCGCCGGGCCCGAAGCCGACGCCGGGTGACACCGCGACCTTCGCGTCCTGCACGAGCATCTTGGCGAAGTCGAGGCTGCCGAGCTCCTCGTACGGTGCCGGGATCGGCGCCCACACGAACATCGTCCCGTGGGGCCGTTCGATCTCCCACCCGAGGCGCGCGAGGCCGTCGACGAGCGTGTCGCGCCGGCTCCGGTAGATGCGGTTCACCTCGAGCGGGTAGTCGGGCGCCTCGTTCATCGCCACGATCGACGCGATCTGGATCGGCTGGAAGGTGCCGTAGTCGAGGTAGCTCTTGAGCCGGCCGAGCGCGGCCACCACCTCCGGGTTCCCGAGGAGGAACCCGACCCGCCAGCCCGCCATCGAGAACGACTTCGTGAGCGTGTAGAGCTCGACGGCGACCTCGGACGCCCCTGGCACCTGCAGGATCGACGGTGGGTCGAACCCGTCGAATCCGAGGTCGGCATAGGCGAAGTCGTGGACGAGCAGCACGTCGTGCTCCCGCGCGAACTCCACCATGCGGGTCATGAACTCGAGGTCGACACAGGTCGTCGTGGGGTTGTGCGGGAACGAGAGCACGATGACGCGCGGCCGCGGCCACGACTCCTCCCAGGCCTCGACGAGGTTGGTGAAGAAGTCCTGTTCGGGACCGAGGCGGACGTGGCGCACGTCCGCGCCGGCGAGAATCGGGCCCCAGATGTGGATCGGGTACGACGGGCTCGGCACGAGGGCGGCGTCGCCGGGACCGAGCATCACCCACATCAGGTGGGAGAAGCCCTCCTTGGCGCCGATCGTGGTACAGGCCTGGGTCTCGGGGTCGAGGTCGACCCCGAACCGGCGCCGGTACAGGTCGGTGATCGCGAGGCGCAGCTTGGGAATCCCGCGGCTGGCGGAGTAGCGATGGTTGCGGGAGTTGCGCACGGCCTCGCCGAGCTTGTCGACCGCCACCGGCGGCGACGGGATGTCGGGGTTCCCGAAGCCGAGGTCGATCACGTCGGCGCCCGCCCGCCGGGCTTCCATCTTGAGCGTGTCGATGGTGGCGAACACGTACGGGGGAAGGGCGTTGATGCGCCGGAACTCCATCACACGGCTCCCTCGCTCGACGCCGGGTCACCCGCCGTCACCCTTCGGGTCGCTCGTCCGCGCATCGAATCAACGCTACCAGTCGACCTTCTCGACTCAGGTAGCTTTCCCGGCGATGGCGGCGATCGACGCAGTTCTTCTCGACGTGGGCGGCGTCTTCTACCTTCCCGATCACGACCGCATCGAGTCGGCGCTGCGGCGAGCCGAGGTCGCCGTCGACGTCGGCGACCTCGACCGTGCCCACTACGCCGGCGCCGCCGCCCTCGAGACGTTCATGGAGGGTGACCGCAGCATCTGGGAGGCCTACAACCGCGCCTACGCACGAGTGTGCGGGGTCGCCGACGACGCCCTCGATGGCGCGGTCGAGGCGCTCCTCAGCGAGTTCGCGACCCACGGGTTGTGGACGCGCATCGTTCCGGGCGCGCCGGAGGGCCTGCGCGCGCTCGGCCAGCTCGACATCGCGCTCGGGATCATCTCGAACGCCGACGGGACCGTCGAAGAGCAGCTGCGCGCCGACGGCATCTGCCAGATCGGGCCGGGACCGGGCGTGGAGGTCGCAGCCGTGCTCGACTCGACGGTCGTCGGCGTGGCGAAGCCCGATCCGCGCATCTTCGAGCTCGCCCTCGACGCGCTCGGCCTGCGGCCCGACCAGGCGATCTACGTGGGTGACACCCCGGCGGGAGACGTCGTGGGCGCCCGCGCCGCCGGCATCCGTCCCGTGCTCGTCGATCCCTACGACTTCCATCCCGATCTCGACGTCGAGCGGGTCCGCTCACTCGCCGACGTCGTGGATCTGGTCGTCGGTGCGCGCGTGGTGTGACCGAGCGCCGAGGCGAGCATTCGTCCTACTTTTTGTCTTCCCGTCGGAAGGAGCCCCATGCCCGTCCTCGAGGACATCTCCACCAAGCACTGCATCGTCGAGCGCGAAGGCCCGGTCGTCACCTTCACGATGAACCGTCCCGAGGCCCGCAACGCCCTCAGCCCCGACATGCTCGTCGGCCTCGCCGACGGCTACAGCTACGTCGACGACGAGCCCGAGGTGCGCGTGGCCATCCTCACCGGCGCCGGCGGGACCTTCAGCGCCGGCGCCGACCTCAAGGCGATGGCCAAGCCCTCCGACGACGAACGCGTGCGCGAGCGCATGAACCAGGGCGAGCCGATCCACTGGAAGGCGCTGCTCCGCGACTACCGCCTCAGCAAGCCCCTCATCGCCGCGGTCGAGGGATACGCGGTCGCGGGCGGCACCGAGATGCTCCAGGGCACCGACATCCGCATCGCCGGGGAGGGCGCGACGTTCGGGGTGTGGGAGGCCCGCCGGGGGCTGTTCCCGTTGGGCGGCTCGGCGATCCGGCTCCCCCGCCAGATCCCCTACACCCTCGCGATGGACATCCTCCTCAGCGCGCGTGCGGTCACGGCGTACGAGGCCAAGGAGATCGGGCTCATCGGGCGGGTCGTGCCCGACGGCCAGGCGCTGCCCGTCGCCCGCGCCGTCGCCGACCAGGTCGCGGCCAACGGGCCGCTGTCGTGCCGGGCGATCCTGCGGGCGTGGCGCGAGACCGAGGGCATGCCCGATCGTGAGGCCATGGAGATCCAGGACAAGATCGGATGGGAGGTCTTCGCCAGCGAGGACGCCCAGGAGGGGCCGCGCGCCTTCGCCGAGAAGCGTCCGCCGGTGTTCAAGGGCAAGTGACCCAACCTGCGAGCGCGCCGGGCGCGCCCGACTCGGTCCAGTTCGTCACGCCCGGGCGCATCCGGTTGACCGAGGCCGTCCGGCACCTCATCGACGCGGTGCTCACCGCCGAGGACGCGACCGAGGCCGAGCTCGACGCCGCCGCGGTCTCGGCCGAGCGCCTCGCCCGCGACCTCCACCGCCGCGACGCGCTCGGGAGGCGTCCCGGGGGCCAGCGGACGCGCGAGGAGCTCTCCCACGACGACTACCTCCCCCGGAGCCCGCTCGTCGGCGCGGTCAGTCCGATGGCGCCGCCGGTCGAGTACGAGTACCGCGACGGCCGCTTCTTCGCGCGGGGTGTCTTCCACGCGGCCTACGAAGGTCCGCCCGGATACGTGCACGGCGGGTGGATCGCGCTCGCGTTCGACGAGGTGCTCGGCATGACGAACATCGCCAGCGGTCATCCCGGCATGACCGGCCGGTTGAGCGTGCGCTACCGCCGCCCGACGCCGCTGCACGCCGAGGTCGCGTTCGAGTCGTGGACCGAGAACGTCGACGGGCGCCGCATCGTCACCCGCGGCACGCTCAGCGCCGGCGACACGGTGACCGCGGAGGCCGAAGGCCTGTTCGTGATGATCGACCCGGAGCTGGCGCTCGAGTACTTCGGCGAGCGCGCCTACGAACGTCGACGCGTGACGGACCCCCTCCCGTAGGCTCTCGCCGCATGCCGTTGCCTGCGTCGGGACTCTCCAAGGACGAGGTGCTCGCACGCCTGACCGCGATGCGCAGCGACGACAAGGACTGGCGCGCCGGGCGCTGCTTCGGCCTCGTGTTCCACGCCGGCGAGGACGTGGAGGAGGTCGCACGCGAGGCCAGCACGCTCTACCTGTCGGAGAACGGGCTCAACCCGCTGGCCTTCCCCAGCCTCGGGCGAATGCAGCACGAGGTCGTGGAGATCTGCGCCGACCTCTTCCATGGCCACCACTCCGGCGCGACTGCCGCCGGGTTCATGACGTCGGGTGGTACCGAGAGCATCCTGCTCGCGGTGAAGGCGGCCCGGAACCGCGCTCGGGCCGAGCGCGGCGTCACCGAACCCGAGATCGTGGTCGCCGAGAGCGCGCACGCCGCCTTCCACAAGGCGGGCGAGTACTTCGGCGTGAAGGTGCGCAAGGTCCCGGTCCGGCCCGACTGGCGCGCCGACGTCGAGTCGATGGCGGCGGCGATGAACGACGACACCGTCCTCGTGGTCGGCTCGGCGCCGCAGTACCCGCAGGGCGTCGTCGACCCGATCCCGGAGCTGGCGGCGCTCGCCGCCGCGAGCGACGTCAGCTGCCACGTCGACGCGTGCATGGGTGGTTTCGTCTTGCCGTTCGCAGAGCGGCTCGGCTACCCGGTCCCGCCGTGGGACTTCCGCGTGGAGGGCGTGACGTCGATCTCGGCCGACGTGCACAAGCTCGGCTACGCCCCGAAGGGCGCATCCGTGCTCCTCCACCGCAACGAGGACCTCCGCCGCCACCACGTCTTCGTGTTCGACGACTGGCTCGGCGGCTTCTACGCCTCCCCCGGCATCGCGGGCAGCAAGCCGGCGGGCCCGATCGCGGCGGCATGGGCGGTGCTGCACTACGTGGGCGAGGCGGGGTACCTGCGCCTCACCGAGGTCACCCTCGAGGCGACCCGCAGGCTGGTCGACGGCGTGCGCGCGATCCCGGGGCTCACCGTGCTGGGCCGGCCCGAATCGCAATGCGTCGCGATCAGCGCCGCCTCCGGGAGCGACGTCGACGTGTTCGCGGTGATGGACGTGCTCGCCGAGCGAGGCTGGCAGCTCGACCGCCAGGCTCCGCCCGACAGCCTCCACGCGACGGTCTCGGCGGGCACCGCCGCGTCGATCGACGACTTCCTCGCCGACCTCCGGGCGAGCGTCGACGCCGTCGGCGCCACCCGCACCACCGACCGCTCCACCGACTACGCCCCGCTCGAGAAAGCAAGGGCCGTTTTGGCGTCGCTGCACGGCGTATTTTGCGGCGCAGCGACGCCAGAACAGCCCTACCGCACGAGCGGCGCGACGTGCTCGCCGAGGATGGCGGCGTTGTCGGGGTCGGACGAGTCGATCGGTCCGAGGACGACCCACTCGGCTCCGGCGTCGCGGTACCGCACGATCGCCTCGGCGAGGCGCTCGGGCCCGCCGACCAGCACGCCCGGCGAGGGGTCGAGCCGCGTGCGCTTGCGCTCGGCGGCGGCCTCGGTGTCGCCGGCCACCACCAGACCGGCCCACGACACGGTGAAGTGGCGAGGCGCGGTCTCGAGATGTTCGCGCACCGCCCGCAGCTCGCGCGCGAACCGGTCCGGCTGCGCTCCCCACCGATTCCACCCGTCGGCGCGGGCGGCGGCCAGCACCCGCACGGCGTAGGACGTGCCGCCGACCCAGGTCGGGTACCCCCGGCCGTGGGTCGCCGCCAGCGCGTGGTCGAGGCCCTCGAGGCGCTCGGCCTCGGAGTGGGGCCCGATCCCGAAGGCGACGTTCTCGACCTCGCTCTGCGTGTCACCTGCTCCCAGCGTCACGAGGAGGCGGCCGGGAGCGAGGCGGGCGACCGTGTCGAGGGCGGTCGCGAGCGTCGCCGGTGGCCGCAGCGTCGCACGGGCGACGAGCGGCCCGAGCGCGATCGCGGTGGTCTCCGCCGCCACCGCTCCCAGCAACGTCGTGCACTCGAGGGCGGGCCGGAGCGTGCCGTCGGCCGCCTCCCGGAAGAGGTGATCGAAGGCGAAGGCTCCGTCGAGCCCGGCGGCCTCGGCCGCACGAGCCACCGCCAGCGCGCGCTCGGGATCGTCCTGGAACGACGGCAGCGTGATACCGACCTTCACGATCGTCGTCGTCACTCGGTCGTCACGAGGTCGCGTGCGAGCGCGGCTGCACCGATCACCCCGGCCCGGTCGCCGAGCTCGGCCGCGACGATGTCGACACGCGGGCGGTACTCGCTCCCCTCGATGCGCCGGGCGAACGCGAGCCGAAGGGGCGCGAACAGCGTCTCGCGCAGCTCGACGAGGCCCCCGGACACGACGATGCGATCCGGGTCGAGGATGTTGGTGAGACCGGCGAGCCCGATCGCCACCAGCTCGGCGTACTCCGCCAGCACGGCGAGCGCCTCCGCGTCGCCGGCCTGGGCGGCGTCGCCGACGTGGACGCCGGTCACCGCATCCGGGTCCCCGCCGGCGAGCTCGACCACGGCCGGGATCCCCCCGGCGGCGGCCCGCTCGCGACCGATCCGTCCGAGGGCGCTGCCGGACGCGAACGCCTCCCAGTGCCCGCGCTCGCCACAGGCGCACATCGGGCCGTCGGGATCGATCTGGAAGTGGCCGATCTCGGCGGCAAAACCGTGTG
>DASUUL010000179.1:0-9280 GCA_036374115.1 Acidimicrobiia bacterium
GGCGCGGACGCGTGGAAGTCGGCCGCCGGGCAGCTGGAAGAGGCCGTCGACGATCTCGGGGACGCCTTCTCCAAGCTCGCCGACCAGGTGCAGGCGGCGGCGGGTGCCGCCGGCGAGGCGTCGAAGAAGGGCTACAACGCCTTCCTCGACCAGTGGAAGAAGGCACGGGCGGAACGCCAGGCCCTGCTCGACGAGGGGTAGACGAGGGGTAGTGGCGAGCGCGCCCGAGCAACACAACCGCGCCTTCTGGGACGCCGACGCCGACGACTACCAGGCCGCCCACGGGAAGGGGCTCGCCGGGAAGCGCGCGCCGGCGTGGGGCGCCTGGCGCATCCCCGACGCGGAGGTGGGTGCGCTCGGCGACGTCGCCGGTCTCGACGTGCTCGAGCTGGGATGCGGGGCCGCGCAGTGGTCGGTGGCGCTGCGCGGGACCGGCGGCCGCGCGGCTCCTGCTCGAGTCGTCGGTCTCGACCTCTCGATCGGTCAGCTCCGCCACGCCCGCCACGGCGGGGTCCCACTCGTGCTCGCGAGCGGGACGGCGACGCCGTTCCCGGCCGAGTCGTTCGACCTGGTGTTCTGCGACCACGGGGCGATGAGCTTCTGCGACCCGGGGGTCACCGTGCCCGAGGTCGCCCGCCTGCTCCGGCCGGGGGGCCGCCTCGTCTTCTGCATCACCAGCTTCCTGAAGTGGCTGACCGACGACGAGCGCGGCACTACGACTGCGCTCCAGCGCGGTTGGTTCGACGACCACTCCCTCGTGTGGCCCGAGGGTGTGGCCGAGTTCCAGCTGCCGTACGGCGACTGGCTGGCCCTCTTCCACGCCCACGGCTTCGAGGTCGAGGCGCTCCATCACCTCCGTCCGCCGATCGGCGCCGAGACGACCTACACCGACTTCGTCACCTACGACTGGTCGCGCACGTGGCCCGCCGAAGACCTCTGGCGGGTGCGCAAGCTCACATAGATGCGTGCGTCGTGCGCAACTATTGCGCACGCGGTACGCATCGAGAGAGCTAGCGGCGGTCGAAGGTGAAGCCGGACGCCTCGCGGTCCCAGGTGGCGTCGGTGACGCCGTCGTCGCGGAGCTGGTACTTCAGCACCCGACCGACCGGGTTGCGGGGCAGGTCGTCGCGGAACTCGATGTAGCGCGGCACCGCGAAGTACGGAACCCTGTCGACCGACCACGCGCACAGCTCCTCCTCGGTGACGCCGGCGTCGGGCTGGAGCACCACCGTGACCTTCACGTCGTCCTCGCCCACGTCGCTCGGCACGGAATGGACGGCGACGTCCTTGATCGCCGGGTGGCCGTGGAACACCCGCTCCATCTCGAAGCTCGAGATGTTCTCGCCCCGGCGCCGCAGGTAGTCCTTCTTGCGGTCGACGAAGAAGAGGAACCCGTCGTCGTCCATCCGCGCGAGGTCGCCGGTGTGGAACCACAGGTTGCGCAGCACCCCGAGCGTCTCCTCCGGTCGGCGCCAGTAGCCGGCGAACATCAGGTTGGGGCGCCGGGGCCGGCAGACGATCTCGCCGATCTCGCCCACCGGGACGGCGTCGTCGTCGTCGTCGACGAGGCGAACCTCGAAGTCGTGGGCATTGAGCTTGCCCGCAGCGCCGGGCTTGTTCTCCTCGCCCGCGGGGAGCAGCGAGAGCAGCGACGCCTCGGTGAGCCCGTACCCGGCGCTGAACGTCGTGCAGCCGAACCGTTCGCGCCAGATGCGGTCGATGTCGGGCGGCATCGGGGCGGCCGCGCACAGGCGGAGGCGATGGCCCGACTGGTCGGGATGGTCGTCGGCATCGGCCACGAGGATCGCCAGCGAGCCGAGCATCGAGACCATCGTGGCGCGGGTGCGCTGCACCTCGGGCCAGAAGCGCGACACCGAGAACCGGCGGGCGATGCTCGACGACCCTCCGACCACCAGGCTGCCCACCACGCACACCGAGATGGCGTTGAAGTGGAAGAGCGGCAGCGGGGTCAGCACGACGTCGTTGGGGGTGCGCTGCCAGGCGCGGGCGATCTGGTCGGCGAGGGCGACGATGTAGTTGTGCGGGAGCATGCACCCCTTCGACGGGCCCGTCGTACCTGCCGTGTAGATGAAGCAGGCGAGATCCGACGGCTTCACGGTCACGCCGGCCGGGGCGGTCTCGGGCGCGCCGGCGAGCGCCTGGTCCCAGTCGTGGGTCGGGACGGCGTCGACGACCTCGCCGGGTGGGCCCGCGACGATCGCCGCCGCCAGCTCGGGGAGCCCGGGCCCCGCGACCTCCGCGATCCGCCCGGCGAAGTCGCCGTGGACGACCACGACCCGTGCGCCCGAGTCGGCGAGCTGGTGGCGGAGGAACTCGCCCTTGTAGGCCGTGTTGATCGGCACCGCGATCGCACCCAGCTTGAGCGCGGCGAAGAACGTGATCACCTGCGGGGGCGAGTTCTCGAGCAGGCTCGCGACCCGGTCGCCGTGGCCAACCCCGAAGCCGGCGAGCACGTGCGCGAGGCGGTTCGCCGCCGCGTCCATGCGCCGGGCGCTGTAGCCGTCACCCTCGAAGTCGAGATAGGGACCGTCGGGGTCGCCCGCCAGGCGCGCGGCCAGCGCCTCGAGCACGGTGGTCTGCCGGGGCTCGCTCACGCACCTGACACTAGCGTCAGGCTCCCCGGGTCGCGGTCCTCCTCGTACGCCGCCGCGAGCCGTTCGACGATCTCGCTCACGACCGGGTACCGCTACGGCAGGATGCCGTGCGGGCGGCGCGGCTCGACCCGCCCCGACGCACGCGCGCGCGTGAGACGGAGAGCGTCGAGGA
Organism: Acidimicrobiia bacterium; assembly: GCA_036374115.1. Classification (GTDB taxonomy): domain Bacteria; phylum Actinomycetota; class Acidimicrobiia; order IMCC26256; family JACDBD01; genus JACDBD01. The sequence goes on from DASUUL010000179.1 coordinate 2,788, forward strand.
GCGCGTTGCGCAGCTCGCGCGGGTCGATCACCTCGTCGTAGCTCATCGTGTCGGCCGCCGAGTAGGCCCCGCCGAGCTCGGCGTTGGCGAGCAGCTCGCGCGTGTCGGCTTCGAGGCGGGCGGCATCCGCCCCGCTCTCGGCCGGCATCGCACCCAGCCGGGCGCCCGGGAAGGCCAGGGTGGTGGTCTGGCGGTCGAACGGGTTCATCGCCATGAGCGAGCTCCCGAACCCGTATGCCTTGCGCAGCGTGACGTGCACCTTGGGCGAGCGGATCCGCGCCTGGGCCGCGAACATACGGGCGGCGTGGCGCAGGATGCCGCTGCGCTCGGCGGCGGTGCCGGCCAGCACCCCCGGGTTGTCGGCGAGGAAGACCGCCGGGAGGTGGAAGGCGTCGACGATCTCGAGGAAACGGGCGGCCTTGTCGGCGGCGTCGGCGTCGATCGCTCCCGCCCGCACCATGGGCTGGTTGGCCACCACCGCGACGGTCTCACCGCCGAGGCGCCCGAGGGCGGTCACGACCGTGCGGCCGAACGCCGGCTGCACCTCGAGGACGGAACCGGCGTCACACACCGCGTCGACGACGGGCAGCACGTCGTACGGACGGCGCGGGTCGGGTGGGACCAGCTCGAGGAGCTCGTCGAGCGGGCGAGAGGCGGTGTCGCCACCGTCGTGGTGCGGCGCCAGCTCCCACGCGTTGGCGGGGAAGTAGCCGAGGTAGCGGCGGACGAGGGCGAGCGCAGCCCGGTCGTCGGGCGCCGCGTTGTGCGCCACGCCGCTCACCGTGGTGTGGACGGCGGTACCGCCGAGCGCCTCCTTGTCGACGTCCTCGCCGGTGGCCGCCTTCACCAACGGCGGGCCTGCCGAGAAGACGGCCGCGCCCTCCACCATCACGGTGAAGTCCATGAGCGGGGCGGTGAGAGCGCCGTGGCCCGCCGACGGGCCCATCACCACCGCGACCGTCGGCACCAGGCCCGAGAGCGCCGCCAGCGCCTGGAGATCGTTGGGGCCGCGACCGCGACGCTCGAACGCGTTCTGGGCCCGCTCCCCCGCCCCCTCGAGGAGCATCACGAGCGGAACGCGCTCCTGCGCCGCCAGCTGCGCCAACCGCTGGCGCTTCGACGCGTTCCCGAGCCCGATCGAACCGCCCATCACGGTGAAGTCCTCGGCGCCGACGAGTACCGGACGGCCCTCGACGAGGCCGTGCCCCGCGACCAGCCCGTCGGCCGGCGCGGCCGGGGTCGCGCCTCGTTGCACCGCGCCGACGAGCGTGCCGAGCTCCACGAACGTCCCCGGATCGAGCAGCCCGGCGACGCGGGCACGGGCGTCGAGGCGGGTGCCCCGCCGCTGGCGCTCGAGGCGCTCGTCTCCGCCCATGGCGCGCGCCGCGGCGCGCCGCGCCGTCAGGTCGTCGAGGAGTGGCTGCCAGTCGCTCATCGTTCGTGTACCAGGGTTGCCTGTAGCCGGTACTAGTGCACAAACGAGGGCAGGGTCGCCGCTACGGCATCGGCGTGGTCACCCGACGTGCCGAACACGGTCCCCAGAGCCCAGGCGCGCTTGAGGTAGAGGTGGACGTCGACCTCCCAGGTGAAGCCCATCCCCCCGTGTACCTGGGTGGCGGCGCGGCCGTTGTCGACCGCGGCCTCCCCGGCGAGGAGCTTGGCGCCCGCGACTGCCCGGGCGGCGTCGCCGACCCCGGGATCGTCGAGCGTGCACGCGGCGGCGTGGACGGCTGCCCGAGCCACCTCGGTGCGCACGGCCATGTCGGCGAGGATGTGCTTCACGGCCTGGAACGAGCCGATCGGTCGGTCGAACTGGCGGCGCTCGTGCGCGTACGCGACCGAGAGCTCGGTGCAACCGGCGGCCAGCCCGACCAGGAACGCCGCCGTCAACGCCGCACCCTCACGGCGCCATGCGGCGGCGAGCTCGGGACCACCGAGCCGGTCGCCGGCGTCCGGCAGCTCGACGCGGTGCAGCGGCGTGAGCGGATCGAGCGCCCGCTCGACGGCGGCGCCTTCGTCGAGGTCGCTCGCCGCGAGCGCCCGCACACCGTCGTCGTCGAGGACGACGAGCGCGTCGATGACGTCGCGGTGCTCGACGAAGACCGGCCCCGGCCGCCCGGTCGTGCGATCGACGCCGCTGACCACGCCGTCGACGAGACCATGGGCGAGGTAGCCCCACACCACCGGTCCGGGCACGACCGCCCGCCCGAGCTCCTCGAACACCACCGCGGCGTCGGCGCGCCCGAACCCGTCGGCGCGCAGCGCGAGCACGCCGGCGTCACCGAGCTCGCGCCACACCGACCGGTCGAAGCCGTCGCGCACCCGCTTCGACGGGAACCGGCCCTCGCACAGGCTGCGAATGCCGTCGCGGAGCGCCTCTTGGTCGGGTGAGAGGTCGAAGTTCATGCCGGCTTGGGCTCCTTGGGCAGCCCGAGGAGACGCTCCCCGATGATGTTGCGCTGGATCTGCGACGTGCCCGCGGCGATCGTCAGGGCGAGCGTGCGAAGCCGCTCCTCGACGAGGCGGGCACCCTCGGGCGCGTCGAGATCGAGACCGACGCGCCCGAGGACGCGGAGCGACAGCTCCCCGAAGCGCTGGCGCCATTCGGAGTAGGCGAGCTTCATCATCAGCGCGCCCGGGCCGGGATCGCCGGTTTGCTCGGCTCGGGTCACGTTGCGCTGCGTCAGCGCGAACAGGGCATCGAGCTCGGCGGCGAGCTTGCCGAGCTCACGGCGCTGGTGCGGGTCGCCGATCATCGGCGCGAGATCGTCGACGAGGGTGCGGGAGTCGACCAGCTCGCCGGTGAAGGCGGTGCCGCGCTCGAACGAGAAGGTCACGTTGGTGATGCGCCAGCCGTCGTTCTCGGCGCCGACACGGTTCGCGACGGGTACGCGCACGTCGTCGAGGAACACCTCGCTGAACTCCGACGATCCGAGGACGGTCTCGATCGGCCTCACCTCGATGCCCGGCAGGTCCATCGGGAGGATCAACCAGCTGATGCCCCGGTGCTTCGGGGCATCGGGATCGGTGCGCACGATGAGCTCGCCGTAGTCGCCGACCTGCCCGAACGAGCACCAGATCTTCTGCCCGCTGACGACGTAGTCGTCGCCGTCGCGGACGGCGCGCGTCCGCAGCGATGCGAGGTCGGAGCCGGCGTTGGGCTCCGAGAAGCCCTGGCACCACACCTCGTCGCCCCGCAGGATCGCCGGGAGGTGGCGGGCCTTCTGCTCCGTGCTTCCCTCGACCATGAGCGTCGGGCCGGCGTGGAGCAGCCCGACGAAGTTCACTCCCACGTCGGGCGCCCGGGCGGCGGTCGTCTCCTCGAGGAACACCAGCTGCTCCGACGGCGACGAGTCTCGCCCGCCGTACTCCCGCGGCCATGCCAGCCCGGCGTACCCGGCGTCGAAGAGTCGCCGTTGCCAGTCGGTGTCGAAGCGCCGGCGAGCGGGCCAGTCGTCCCGGGCGGGCTTCGGCGGCAGCGCCGGCAGCACCTCGGCGAGCCACTCGCGCAGCTCCGCGCCGAAGGCCTCCGCCGCCTCCGAGTAGCGCAGGTTCATCGTTCGCGCACGAACCGGTCGGAGGGCCGGTAGTACTGAACAAACAAGGGAGTCAGACCAGGTCGAGGGCGAGCATTCGGATGGCGTTGCCGCGCACGAGCTTGCGGATCACGTCGTCGGGCAGGCCGCCCATCAGCTCCTCGGCGACTTCCTTCGTGTGCGGCCAGGTGGAGTCGGTGTGCGGGTAGTCGGTCTCGAACGTCGTGTTGTCGACTCCCACCTTGTCGAGCGACTCGATCCCGTGGCGATCGCGGAAGAAGCAACCGAACACCTGCCGGTAGTAGTACGTCGACGGCGGTTCCGGGACGATGTCACGTACGCCGCCCCAGGCACGGTGCTCGAGCCACACGTCGTCGGCACGCTCGAGGATGTACGGGATCCAGCCGATCTGGCCCTCCGAGTATGCGAGCTTGAGCGTGGGGAACCGCACCAGCACACCCGAGAACAGGAAGTCGGACAGGCTGCTCATCGCGTTGCCGAAGCTGAGCGTCGCCGCCACCGCGGTGGGCGCATCCGCCGACGTCGCCGGCATCTTCGACGACGAGCCGATGTGCATGCACACGACCGTGCCGGTCTCGGCGCAGGCGACGAAGAACGGGTCCCACTCGCCGGAGTGGATGCTCGGGAGACCGAGATGCGGGGGGATCTCGCTGAAGCACACCGCGCGCACACCCCGTTGGGCGTTGCGGCGGACCTCGGCGGCGGCGACCTCGGCGTCCCAGAGCGGGATCAGGCACAGCGGGATCAGCCGCCCGCCGCTGTCGCCGCACCACTCCTCCACCATCCAGTCGTTGTACGCGAGCACGCACGCCATGGCGAGCTCGCGGTCCTTGGCCTCGAGGAAGGTCTGGCCGCAGAAGCGCGGAAAGGTCGGGAACGAGAGCGATGCCTCGACCCAGTTCATCTCCATGTCGTCGACCCGCGCCTTGGGCTCGTAGCAGCCGGGGCGCATCTCGTCGTAGGTGATCGGCGACATCGTCATCTCGTCACGGTCGAAGCCCACGGCGGCGACGTGGCGCTTGTGGATGTAGACGAGGTCTTCGTAGATCCAGCAGTCGGCCTGCGGACCGTCGGGATCGAAGGTCTGCTCGTACGTCCCTCCCCCGACGTGGCGCATCGTGCCGATCCCCCGGCGCTCGACCCGGGGCCCGCGGTCGCGGAACCGCTCCGGGAGCCACGTCTCCCACACGTGTCGCGGCTCGACCACGTGGTCGTCGACGCTGACGATCTTGGGGATCTCGGACACGGTGGGCTCCGAAGGGGAATCTGACGGGTCGTCAGATCCTACCCGGCCGTGTCCGTTTCGTCACCACAGCTCGTGCCCGGCTCCGGGACCTCGAGATCGATCAGGTAGGCGTCGACGAGGTCGGTGGCGCACTCGCTCAGGAGGTAGGCCGTGTGCTGCTCTCCCTCGTTGGCGAGGAGCACGCCGGAGTCGAGCACCCCCGCCAGGGACTCGGCCCACTGGAACGGCGTGGCGGGGTCCCCGCTCGTGCCGATCACGAGGATCGGCGGCGCGCCGGCGGCGTCGAGGGGGTTGGGGCTCGGCTCGGGGTCGGCGGGCCAGAGCGCGCACATGAGCCCCGAGTAGAGGAAGGACACGCCGAAGCGCGGCGCCGCCGCCCGGAACCGCTCCTCGAGCGGGGGGAGGTCCTCGGGATCGCCGATCGGGGCTCCGTCCACGCAGCCGATCGCCCAGAACGGCTGGAGGATGCTGCCGGTGTGGGTCCCGTCCTCGTTGCGCTCGGTGTAGTCGTCCGAGAGCTCGAACATGAGGCTCGGGTCGCCGTCGGCGGCCTCCGCGAGCGCCTCGGCGAGCATGTCCCACCCGAGCTCGCCCTGGTAGAGAGGCTCGGCGACACCGAGCTCGAACTCGTTGGGGCTCAGCACCCGGCCGTCGGCCTCGGGCGGGTCGGTCTCGATGCCGGCGACGAGGGCGTCGAACGCCGCCGCCGGATCACCGTCGTTGTGGAAGGCGCAACCGCGATCGGCGGCGCACGCCTCGAAGAAGGCATTGAGCGACGCCTCGAAGCCGGCGGCCTGCTCGAGGTTGGTGCCGAGGGCGTCGAGCTCGGGATCGACGGCGCCGTCGAGCGCGAGCGCCCGCACCTTGTCGGGGAAGAAGTCGGCGTACAGCGCGCCCAGGTAGGTGCCGTACGAGAACCCGAGATAGGTGAGCTTCTCGTCACCGACCGCCTCGCGGATCCGGTCCATGTCGCGCACGGTGTCCTGGCTCGAGACGTGCTCCAGCACTTCGCCGTAGCGCTCCTCGCATGCCGCCGTGTACTCCCGGATCGCGTCCTCGAGCACGTCCCGCTCGTCGACGGAGTCGGGTGAGTAGTCCCGGCTCAGCACGCTGTCGAGGCTGTCGACACAGTCGATCGGCAGCGTTGCGCCCGTTCCGCGAGGGTCGAAACCGACGATGTCGAAGTGCTCCCGCAGGTTGGCGAAGAGCAGGAACCCGTTGTCGGCGACGAAGTCGACTCCGGGCGCGCCCGGGCCGCCGGGGTTCACGAGGAGCGAGCCGATGCGTTCGTCGGGATTGGTGGCGGGCTGGCGGATGAGGGCGACCTCGGTGGTCGGCCCGTCGGGATCGTCGTAGTCGAGGGGGACGGTGAGCTCGGCGCACTCGCCACCGTCGCAGTCGCGCCAGTCGAGCTCGTCGTCGGGACGGTCGCGCGCCTCGGTCGTGGTCGTCGTCGAACGGCGCGCCGGCCTGGTCTCGTCGTCGTCGGTGCATTGGGCGCCGACGAGCGCCAGCACCAGGGCGAGCGCGGCCAACGGGCGGACGAGGCGCATGGCGCCGATCCTACGGGCCGGCGTCGCGGATCAGACGTCGCGCAGTCCGGCGGCGAGCGACCCGAGGAACGCCTCGATGTCGTCGGCCTTCCGGATGAAGCGCCCGAGGCCGACCGAAACCGTCGTGACTCCGAGCT
>DASUUL010000180.1:0-3859 GCA_036374115.1 Acidimicrobiia bacterium
CGCCGGGGCGGCTCGGAAGCCGGCGTCACCCGCACGCAGGAACGGCGCCGCGACTGGCAGCGTCGCCTGCACGAGGGCCGGTGGGCGGCCATCAACTGGCCCAGAGCCTGGGGCGGGCGCGAGGCCACGCCGGTGCAGAACGTCCTCTACTCCGAGGAGATGGCGCGGGTCCGCGCGCCGGGGATCTACAACGCCAACGGCATCTGGCAGATCGGCCCGATGATCATCCGCTGGGGCACCGAGGACCAGCAGCAGCGCTGGCTACCGGGCATCCTCGACGCCTCCGAGCACTGGTGCCAGGGGTTCAGCGAGCCCCAGGCGGGCTCCGACCTCGCCAACCTGCGCACCACCGCGATCCGCGACGGCGACGAGTACGTCGTCAACGGACAGAAGATCTGGATCTCGACTGCGCACCTCGCCAAGTGGGGGCTCTTCCTGCTGCGGACCGACCCCACCGCGATCGAGCGCGGAGCCAAGCACGAAGGCATCACCGCGTTCGTCATCGACATGGAGACGCCCGGGATCGAGATCCGCCCGATCCGCGACCTCGTCGGCGACGAGCTGTTCAACGAGGTCTGGTTCACCGACGCCCGCATCCCCGCCGGGTACCGGCTCGGCGACGAAGGCGCGGGCTGGCAGGTGGCGATGGGCACGCTCGGCCACGAACGCGTCGGCACCGCCGGTCTCGCGATCGCGATGGCGTCCGACCTGCGGGCGATGATCTCGGCGGCCAAGGCCACCAACCCCGACGCGCTCGCCGACCCCGAGATCCGCGAGCGCATCGCCCGCGCCTACACCGACATCGAGTTCACCAAGCTGCTCAACTACCGGGCGCTCACGAAGATCATCAAGGGGCAGAAGAACTGGCCCGAGGTGCCGCTGGCGAAGCTGCAGTGGAGCCACCTCGCCCAGACCCTCGCCGAGCTCGCCGTCGACCTGCTCGGGCCGGCGGGCGTGCTCGCCAAGGGCGGGCCCGACGCCGTCGACGGCGGTACCTGGACCCGCCTCTACTCGTTCCAGCGCTACACGTCGATCGGCGCCGGCGCCACCGAGGTGCAGAAGAACATCATCGCCGACCGCGCCCTCATCACGAAGAAGTAGCCACCGATGCGTTCATCGTGCGCACTATTTACGCATCATGAACGCATCGAGAGGTGAGGCTCGGGGTCGTCACGCCGGTGCTCACCCGGCTCCCGGGGGCGCACGCACGCTGGGAGGAGTCGGCGGGGATCGCCGAGGTGGCGCGGGTCGCGGAAGAGGCGGAACGCCTCGGGTACCACCACCTCACCTGTAGCGAGCACATCGGCATCCCCCGTGACGTGGCCGCGGTGCGGGGCGCGACGTACTGGGACCCGCTCGCCACCTTCGGCTACCTCGCCGCCCGTACCGCCACCATCCGCCTGGCGACGTTCGTGCTCGTGCTCGGGTACCACCATCCGCTCGCGATCGCCAAGCGGTACGGCACCCTCGACCGCGTCTGCGACGGGCGCCTGATCCTCGGCGTGGGCGTGGGTTCGCTGGAAGAGGAGTTCGCGCTGCTGGACGCGCCTTTCGCCGGCCGGGGCGAGCGCGGCGACGACGCGATCCGGGCGCTGCGAGCCGCGCTCGCGCGACCGGAACCCGAGTACCACGGCACCCATTACGAGTTCTCCGGGTTCGTGATCGACCCGCACGCCGTCCAGGCCGAGATGCCGATCTGGATCGGCGGCCAGAGCGCGCGCTCGCTGCGGCGCGCTGTCGAGCTCGCCGACGGGTGGGCGCCGTTCGGGCTCCGCACCGACGCGCTCGACGCCATGGTGGAGCGCGCCCGCGCCACCGACGCGTGGCAGCGACGCAGCCGGCCGCTCGACCTGATCCTCCAGAACGAGCGGCCCCTCGACCCCGCCGGCGATCCCGAGCGCGCGGCCGAGCGCGTGGAGCGGTTCCGCCGGCTCGGCACCACCGTGTTGAACGTCCGCTTCGTCCACCATTCCCTCGAGCACTACCTCGAGCAGCTGGGGGCCATGGCCGAGATCGTGAGCGACGGGCACCGCTAGCTTCCTAGGCTTCCCAGGGTGGCCAAGACCTACCGCCTCGGCTTCGTGCGCAAGGCGATCAACGCCGTCGGGACGGTCGCCATCCGCCTCGGTCTCGCGCCCCGCGGCAGCCACCTGCTCACCACCACCGGACGCAAGACCGGCAAGCGCCGCACCACGCCGGTGCACCTCGTCGACCACGGCGGCGGGCGCTACCTCGTCGCCCCGTACGGCCCCCGGTCGTGGGTCCTCAACGCCCGGGCCGCCGGCGAGGTCACGCTCAGCCGCGGTCGCACGTCGACGACAATCCCGGTCACCGAGGTCGCGGCCACGGAAGCCGCACCGGTACTCAAGGAGTACGTCCGTCAGGTGCCGGTCACCCGCCCGTTCTTCGACACCACCAAGGACTCGCCCGCCGCCGCCTTCGAGGCCGAAGCCGAGCGCCATCCCGTGTTCCGCCTGGGCTGACGCGCTAGAGGCGCTCGATCACGGTGGCGTTCGCCTGGCCGCCTCCTTCACACATCGTCTGGAAGCCGAGTCGCCCACCCGTCGCCTCGAGGTGATTCAGGAGCGTGGTCATCAGGCGGACGCCGCTGGCACCGAGCGGGTGCCCGATCGCGATCGCGCCGCCGCGGGGGTTGAGGCGGCTCATGTCGGGGCGGAACTCCGCCGCCCACATGAGGGCGATGGCGGCGAACGCCTCGTTGCACTCGATGGCGTCGAACTCGTCGATCTTCATCCCGGTGCGCTCGAGCAGCCGGCGGGTCACGGGATTCGGTGCCGACAGCACGAGCACGGGGTCGTCGGCGAGCACGGCGAAGTGCACGAAGCGTGCCCGGATCGGGAGCCCCAGGCGCTCGGCGGTGGCGCGGTCGGCGATGAGCATCGCAGAGGCTCCGTCGCTCATCTGCGACGAGTTCCCGGCGGTGATGTCGGGCGCGGGTTGGTCGTCCGACTCCCACGCGGGCGGAAGCGCTGCCAGCGACTCGGGCGTCCCGTTCCGCCGGATCCCCTCGTCGCTCGCCAGCACCTCACCGGTGAGCTCGCCGTCGTCGTCCTTGAGCGGCACGGGCAGGATCTCGCGGGCGAAGTGACCGTTGTCGACGCTCTCCGCGGCGCGCCGGTGGCTCTCGAGCGCGAACGCGTCCATCTGCTCGCGCGTGACCCCGAAGCGGTCGGCGAGCACCTGCGCCACCCAGAACTGGATGCCGAGCGTGTTGTCGGTGTGGGCGAGGAACTCACCGCTGAAGGGCCCGGTGCCGCCGCGGGCGTTCGACGACATCGGTGCCCGGGTCATCGACTCGACCCCGCAGGCGATCGCGAGGTCGTAGGCCCCGGCCATCACGCCCTGGGCGACGAAGTGGACTGCCTGCTGCGACGAGCCGCACTGGCGGTCGACGCTCGTGGCCGGAACGTGCCACGGGAGCCCGGCCGCGACCCAGGCGTTCCGCGTGACGTTGCAGCCCTGCTCGCCGGACTGGGTGACACAGCCGCCGACCACGTCGTCGACGAGACCCGGATCGACGTCGTTGCGCTCGAGGAGGGACCGCAGCGTGAACCCGAGGAGGTCGGTCGGGTGCCAGCCGGCCAGGGCGCCCTTGCGCCTCCCGATGGCGGTGCGCGTCGTGTCGACGATGACGGCTTCGCGAACGTCCACCGGGAACCTCCTCGACGGGACCTGACATGGTAGTCAGGTTCGTTACGATGACCGCTCCTATGCGGATCGCCGTGCTCGTCAAGCAGATCCCCGCGTTCGAGGAAATGCAGCTCGGCCCCGACGGGCGGCTCCGGCGCGAGGGCCTCGACCTCGAGATGAACCCGTACTGCCGCCGGGCGGTGAGCAA
>DASUUL010000181.1:0-8610 GCA_036374115.1 Acidimicrobiia bacterium
GACAGCGGGCCGAACCGGATCGCGGCGGGCCCGGACGGCAACCTCTGGTTCACCGAGGGCAACGATCCCGGCCGGATCGGGCGCATCACGCCGACCGGTGTGATCACCGAGTTCACCACCGGCCTGACCCCCAACAGCGGACCGAATCGGATCACGCCAGGACCGGACGGCAACCTCTGGTTCACCGAGTTCGACGATCCCGGCGGGATCGGGCGCATCACCCCCGACGGCGTGATCACCGAGTTCACCACCGGCTTGACCCCCAACAGCGGACCGCTCGGGATCGTGACCGCCTGTGATGGCAACCTGTGGTTCACCGAGAGCGCCGATCCGGGGCGGATCGGGCGCATCACCCCCGACGGTGTGATCACCGAGTTCACCACCGGTCTGTCGCCCAACAGCGCACCGGTCGGGATCGCCGCGGGCCCGGACGACAACTTGTGGTTCACCGAGAACGCCCCACCGGGGCGGATCGCCAAGATCGGCGCTGGATGCGTCCCTCCGCCCATACCAGCTCCCCCACCCGCGATCCAGCTCCCGGTTGCCATCGAGCCCCGCTTCACGGGCTGAGATCCCGTCCGCTCGGTGGCGTCGGGACCGGTTCAACGCGTGATACTGCGCGTGAGGACGCGATCAGTCGGGGGAGGCTCACGGTTGGCAAGGAACGCCGCGATTCCGGGCGTCGTCGAGGTCACCTGACACGGTGCAGCGAGTGGCGCGCGATCGCTGCACTCGGTGAAGAACGGTGATGCTGCCGAGGGCGGTGTCCTCTACGAGTACGAACTCGTGTATGCGGGTCCCGTCCACGGCACGCTCGCCGCTTACCGCGGCTGGCTCGTGGTCGAACCGAAGCGCCATACCGTCGGTCTCGGAGGCCTCTGACAGCGAAGGGTCCGCCGTCGGTGTTCTCGTCAACCGTCTTGCACGCGTCTGACCGAAGCCGCCGGCGCAGAGCACGTGCTGCCGTCGTGTGCGGCGACGCAAGTGCCTCATCTCCACCTTCATCTCGCTCCCCGCTGCCCTGGACACGCCGCCTCGGTACTGGGGCGAGACTTGACAAGAGGCCGGATACGCCGAAGGTCAACGGACGGCAGATGCGTGACTTGGTCGCGAGTCTGTGGGGGCGCGGCTCTGACCCCGCCAGATCTGATGTCGATCCGCGCTCATGGTCGCAGTACAGACATCGACCATCTGGGTCCAGTACCCGGCTGCGACCCCCCAACGTTGCCGGTCACGGCACTAGCTGGGTCGGAAACCGGCGCTCTGCGCACCCTTGGTGACCCGACTGGCTTGCGGCGGTGCGCTACTGAATGTGCACGCCCGAGGCGGCGCGGGCGATGACCAGGCGCTGGATCTCGGATGTGCCCTCGAAGAGCGTGTAGATCTTCGAGTCGCGGTGCCACTGCTCCACCGGGAAGTCGCGGATGTAGCCGTAGCCGCCGAGGATCTGGATCGCCTGCTCGGTGACCCACACCGCCACCTCGCCGGCCTTGAGCTTGCTCATCGAGCCCTCACCGTTCTCGAACGGCTTCTTCGTCGCACCCATCCACGACGCCCGCCAGACGAGCAGGCGTGCCGCGTCGAGCTCCATCTTCATGTCGGCGAGCTTGAACGCGATCCCCTGGTTCTCGATGATCTTGCGCCCGAACTGCTCGCGCTCCTTGGCGTAGTCGAGCGCGTACTCGTAGGCGGCGCGGGCGATGCCGAGGGCCTGGGCGCCGACGATCGGGCGAGTCGTCTCGAACGTGCTCATCGCCGCCTGCACCCGGGAGCTCTTACCCTCGCGAGCGCGGGCGAGGCGGTCCTCGAGCTTCTCCTCGCCGCCGAGCAGGCACTCACTCGGGAGCCGCACGTCGTCGAGCAGCACCTCGCCGGTGTGCGACGCCCGGATCCCCATCTTCTTCTCCTTCTTCCCGCCGGTCAGCCCGGGCGTGCCCGGCGGCACGACGAAGGAGGCATGACCGCGCGACCCGAGCTCCGAGTCGACGCTGGCGACCACGACGTGGACGTTGGGCCTGTCGAGCAGCCCGCCGTTGGTGATGAAGGTCTTCTGGCCGTTCAGCACCCAGTCGTCACCGTCCTTCTTGGCCGAGGTGCGCAGGCTCGAGACGTCGGAGCCCGCGCCGGGCTCGGTGACCGCGAACGACGCGAGGTGGATGTCGTCGGGCGTGCCGAAGCACTGGGGGACCCACTCGGCGATCTGCTCGGGCGTGCCGTTACCGGCGATGCCCGCAGCCCCGAGCGTGCTGCCGAAGATCGAGAGCGCGATCCCGGCGTCGCCCCAGCACAGCTCCTCGCTCACGATCGGGAACAGGAGACCGGTGGGGTCGGAGAAGCACTGGGCGATGAACTCCCAGGAGTACAGCCCGATCTTCGCCGCCTCCTCGATGATCGGCCAGGGCGTCTCCTCGCGCGCGTCCCACTCCGGTCCCGCCGGTCGCACGACCTGCTCGGCGAAGTCGTGGACCCACTTCTGGATCTGCTCCTGGTCCTCGTTGAGCTGCATGGAGAACTCGGTCATGAGGATGCACTCCTAAGTTACTGGTGGGTAACCACCACCCTACCCGATGGCCCCGGTCGCCACACCGCCGGGCCCGAACCGCCCGTCGGCGTCGGGTTCCCCTGGGGCAAGATGGTGCCCGGCCGGCTCACGAGAGAGAGCAGCAGGGGTGCTGGGCAGACGCAAGCGACGCCACCGGGAAGCGGCCGAGCCGACCGTCCCCGGCGGTGGCGTGCTCGAGCGTGCCCTCGAGATGGCCCTCGAATCGGCCCGGATCGGCCTGTGGTCGTGGGACGGCGCCGCCCGCCACGTCCGCTGGGCGCCGTCGATGGAGCGGCTCTGCGGGCTGGAGCCCGGCACCTTCGGGGGCACGCTCGAGGAGGCGGTCGGCTTCGTCCACCCCGACGATCGGGAGGTCGTCGCCCAGCGGCTCAACGCGGTGACCAGTGGAGCGACGCCCGAAGGCTTGCGGTACCGCCTCGTGCGCACCGACGGCGAGATCCGTTGGGTCGACAATCGCAGCCTGCGACTCGACGACGGCTCGCTGATCGGCATCGCGATCGACATCACCGAGCAGCGCCACGTGGAAGAGGAGCTGCGCAACCGCGAGGCCGAAGCCCGCCTCGCACTCGACGCCGGACACATGGGCGCGTGGCGCTGGAACCGGGTCACCAACGAGGTGTCGTGGACACCCGAGCTCGAGACCGTGTACGGCCGGGAGCCGGGCAGCTTCCCGGGCACGTTCGAGGCCTTCGCCGAGCTCATCCACCCCGACGACCGGGAGGGCGTGGTCGACACGATCCGGCGCGCCGTCGACGACGGCGCCGAGATCGCGCACGAGCACCGCGCCCTGACTCCCGACGGGGAGGTGCGCTGGATCGAGGGCCGCGGTGTTGCGATCCCCGGCTCCGACGGGAGCGAATGGATCGGCATCGGCGTCGACGTCACCGCGCGCAAGGAGGCGGAGACGGAACGCGCTCGCCTCCTCGCACTCGAGCAGCTCGCGCGCGCCGACGCGGAGCAGGCGACGAGGGAGCTCGAGCAGGCCGTGGCCCGGCTCGACACCCTCCTGGAGCACGCCCCCGTCGGGTTCGGCTTCTACGACACCGAGTTCCGCTACGTGCGGGTCAACCGACCGCTGGCGGAGATGAACGGCGTCCCGGTCGAGGAGCACATCGGGCGGACGGTCGGCGAGATCCTGCCGGAGGTCTGGGAGGTCGTGGAACCGCTCTACCGCTCGGTGCTCGAGACCGGCGATCCGGTGATCGACCGCGAGGTCAGCGCCCAGACGCCGGCGATACCGGGCGTCATGCGTCACTGGCTCATCAGCGTGTACCCAGTGACCGACAACACCGGCGAGCGCGTCGGCATCGGCACGGTCGTCGTCGAGATCACCGAGCGCAAGCGCGCCGAGCTCGCCACCCGCCTCCTCGCCGCCGCCAGCGAGCTGTTCAGCTCACCGCTCGACCTCGATGCGATGCTCGAAGGGATCGTGCGCCTCGCCATCCCCGACTTCGCCGACTCGTGCCACCTCTACCTCCAGAATCCCGAGGGGAACGGCCGCCGGGTGGCGGTCGCCGACGTCGACGCCGAGTTCGAGCCGGTTCTCGCCGAGATCGCGCGCGAGTTCCCCCTCGACCTCGACAGCGACCTGCCCACGGCCCGGGCACTGCGCTCGGGCCGGGCCGTGCGCGTGGAGTTCGTGACCGACGAGATGCGCGAGCGCACGGCGCAGAGCCCCGAGCAGCTGAAGATCCTGCGGCGTCACGGTGTGCGTTCGGTGATCACCAGTCCGCTCGAGGTTCGCGGCGAACGGGTGGGCGCGCTCGTGCTCATGTACACGGAACGCTCGGGCCGCCGGTACCGGTACCCGGACATCGCGCTCGCCGAGGAGCTCGCCCACCGGGTCGCGGAAGCGATCGAGCGGGCCCAGCTGTACGGCGAGGCGGAGCGGGCGCGCGAGCAGCTCGACCTGCTCGCGCGCGTCGGTGAGCTGCTCACCGTCGAGCTGGACTCTCGTGCTCGGATCGAGGCGATGGCGCGGCTCGTGCTGCCCGCGTTCGCGGACGTGTGCGTCATCCACGTCGCCGAGCCCGACGGCACGCTGCGGATCGCGGCGTTCGCGATCGCCGACGAGGAGTTCCAGGCCCAGATCGACGCGTCGGGCCCGTGGCGGGCGGTACCACCCGACCCGGGCACACCGTGGGCCGAGGCGGTGGCGACGGGCGAGCCCGTGCTCGTCTATCCCCTACCCCCCGGGCTCGTCGGGAAGCTCACCCTCACGGGCGAGAACGCCCGCGATCCCGCGCCCACGTTCGGGGTCCGCTCGATCCTCAGCGTCCCGCTGCCCGGCATCGGCTCGAGCACGATCGGCGCGGCGTCGTTCGCGTACGCCTGGTCGGGACGCCGCTACACGCCCGACGACGTGGTGCTGGGACAGGAGCTCGCCCGCCGCGCCGCTCCCGCGGTCGAGAACGCGCTGCGGTACGAGCAGGAGCAGGCCACCGCCGAGGCGCTGCAACGGAGCCTGCTCCCGGAACGCATGCCCGAGCTGACCGAGGCCGAGGTCGCGGTGCGGTACGTGCCCGGTAGCGACGAGCTCAAGATCGGGGGCGACTGGTACGACGTGCTCCCGCTTCCCGACGGGCGGCTGCTCACGGCCATCGGCGACGTCGTCGGTCACGGGATCCGAGCGGCGACGTCGATGGGCCGGATCCGCAACGCGCTCCAGTTCTGCGCCATCGAAGGCCTCTCACCCGGTTCGATCCTGCGCCGCCTGAACGAGAACTTCATCGCCCTCGGAGACGGCGACATGGCGACGGTGTTGATCGCGCTCTACGAGCCCCGGAGCCGCACGCTGCGCTTCGCCAGCGCCGGGCACCCGCCGCCGCTCCTCCGTCGACCGGGCGCGGAGCCGGAGTACCTGGGAGGCACGAGCGGTGCGCCGCTGTGCGCCGTCGACGAGATGCCCTACCCCGACATCGAGACGGACGTTCCCCCCGGTTCGCTCCTCGTCCTCTACACCGACGGCCTGATCGAGCGGCGCGGGGAGTCGCTCGACGCCGGACTCGAACGCCTCGTCGACGCGGTGCGCGACGCCCCCGAGAAGCTCGAGGAGGTCGCCGACCACATCCTCGAACGGCTGCTGGTGAGCGGCAGCCCCGACGACGACGTCGCCCTCCTCACCGCCCGCCTGCTGCCGCCGCCGGCAGAGTTCGCGCTGCGCCTGTCGGCCCAGCCGCGGGAGCTGAGCGTGTTGCGCACTCGGTTGCGCGAGTGGCTCGACGGCCTCGGCGCCGCGCCTACGGAGCGAGGGGAGATCACGCTGGCCGTGAACGAGGCGGCCGCCAATGCCATCGAGCACGCCTACGGCCTGCGGGAAGGCGATATCGCGGTCGAGGGGAACCTGGACGACGGCACCGTGGTGGTCGCCGTGCGCGACTTCGGCCGGTGGTACGAGCGTGTCACGCATACGCGGGGACGCGGCATCAACCTGATGCGCAGCCTCATGGACGACGTGCACATCGAGCGCGGCCTCGACGGAACGACCGTCACCCTGCGCCGCCGGCTCCGGCAGGGGCCGGGCGAGTGACCACGAGCGAGATCGGCAAGCTCGAGCTCGAACACCACGGCCCCGTGCTCGTCGCCCGGATCAAGGGCGAGGTCGACCTGTCGAACGTCGACGAGATGGGCGCGACCATCATGTCGTCGGTCACGCCCGACATGCACGGGCTCGTGATCGATCTCACCGACACGACCTTCCTCGGCAGCACGGGCGTGAGGATGCTCTTCGAGCTCGCCGACCGCCTGCGGGCCCGCCGCCATCACCTTCGGCTGGTGGCCGACCAGAGCGCGCTGGTACGCCGGGTCCTCGTGCTCAGCGAGCTCGACAACGTCGTCCCCATCGACGCCGACCTCAGCGCCGCGCTGACCGCGGCGGCAGCCGACCGCTGATCTCGATGCGTGCGTGATGCGCAATAATTGCGCACGTCGTACGCATCAATGGCGGGGGTAGCCCTCCCCACCCGGGGTGTGCTCGGTCGCGGGGTGGAACCACACCGGGGCCTCGCGCCGCAACACCGTGAAGACGTCGTGCGGGAACCCATGGGTGAACCGGTCGAGGTCGGTGAGGTCGATGTCGTGGAGGTCGACCACGGCGGTCACGCCGTCACCGGCCCTTCCACTGCGGCGCGCGGCGCTCGCGCGCCGCCGCGAAGCCTTCGCGCGCGTCGTCGGTCGCGGCCGCCACCCGGCGCATCGTCTCGCCGAAGCGCACCGCCTCGACCCACGGGAGGCGCTGACCGCGAGCGGCCATCTCCTTCGTAGCGCGCGCCGCCAGCGGCGCCGCCTGCAGCAGCCGGTCGGCGAGCCGCCTGGCCTCGGCGAGCAGGTCGTCGTGCGGAACGATCCGCCACACCAACCCCATCTCGTGGGCGCGGGCGGCGTCGACACGATCGCCGGTGAGCAGCAGCTCCATCGCGTTCGCCCAGCCGATCTTGGTGGGAGTGCGGATGGCGCCGACGATCGTGGGCACACCCAGGCGCACCTCGGGGAAGCCGAAGGTGGCACGCTCGCTCGCGACCACGAAGTCGCATGCGGTGGCGAGCGTGAGGCCGTAGCCGAGACAATGGCCGTTGACCGCCGCGACCGTCGGCTTCCACACCTCGAGCCCGCTCTCGAACGAGTTGATCGTGGGGATCTCCCAGAACGAACCCGGCCAGGTGCCGGCGGCGCCGGCACCGTCCTTCATGTCGGCACCGGCGCAGAACGCGCGCCCCGCCCCGGTGACGATCGCGACCCAGGCCTCCTCCTCCTCGCGGAAGCGATCCCACGCGGCGTTGAGGTCCCGGCGGAGCTCGGCGTTGATCGCGTTCAACGCGTCCGGCCGGTTGTACTTGATGGTGGCGACGTGTCCGTCGCGCTCGTACAGGACGGTGCCGGGCATCGCCGCCGCTCGCTACGAGGCCGGCACGGCGTCGGGGCCGAGGCCGAGCTGGCGCGGGATCGTGGCCGAGTCGAAGTACGCGCGTTCGCACACGATCTTGTCGCCGCCGTCGAAGAGGAAGAGCGCCACGACGCGGCAGCGGAACGCGCGTCCCGTCGGCGGGATGCCGTACAGCGGCCCCTCGTGCGTCCCGAGGAGGTCGAACTCGGCGACCACGGCGTCGTCGGCATGGTGGAGAACGACGAGCTCGTTGCGCTGGTCGGGAAACGCGGTGCGACTGGCGCTGAAGTAGCCCATGACCTCGTCGGCGCCGTCGTAGACCTCACCGGTCGGGATCAGCTCGTAGCGAGGACGAGCGAAGGTCGCGAGGGTGACGTCGAACTGGTGGCGGTTCTCCGACTCCATGTGCTCACGGACGACGGCCTCGCGCACTTCGCGTAGTGTCGGTGCGCCACCGGGCATGGCCCGACCCTAATGCGGCCGTCGGGGGGAGCGTCATGAGCGACACGGGCGACCTGGCCACGAAGCTCTCGGAGGTCGTCGGTCCCGACCACGTCCTGACCGGGGCGGCGGCCGGCGAGGACTACGGGCACGACGAGGCGCTCACGGTCACGCCCGAAGCGCCCGCGTTCGTCGTGCGGCCGGCCGCGACCGCCGAGGTCGCCGGGGTGCTGCGCGCCGCCGACGACCACCGCGTCCCGGTGACCGCGCGCGGCAGTGGTACGGGCCTCTCCGGCGCGGCCGTGCCCCGTGCCGGCGGCGTGGTGGTGTCGTTCGAGCGGATGAACGCCATCCTCGAGATCGACACCGAGAACCACGTCGCGGTCGTGCAACCGGGCGTGACCCTGGAGCAGCTCGACGAGGCCACCGCCGCCCACGGGCTCGTGTACCCGGTGTTCCCCGGGGAGTACAGCGCCAGCCTCGGCGGCAACGTGGCCACCAACGCCGGCGGCATGCGAGCCGTGAAGTACGGGGTCACCCGCCACCAGGTGCTGGGCCTGCGGGCGGTGCTGCCGTCGGGCGAGGTGATCACCACCGGCGGCCGGTTCGTGAAGGGCTCCACCGGCTACGACCTCACCCAGCTCATCGTCGGCTCCGAGGGCACGCTCGCCCTGGTCACCGAGGCCGTGCTGAAGCTGCAGCCGCGCCTGTCCGAGCAGGCGAC
>DASUUL010000182.1:0-4147 GCA_036374115.1 Acidimicrobiia bacterium
CATCGGGATCTCCGACGACCACGAGGCGTTGCACCGGGCGGTACGGGGCTGGGCCGAGCGGCACTGCCCGCCGGCGGTGGTGCGGGCGCCGCTCGACGCCCCCCACGAGGACCGTCCCGGGTTCTGGGGTGAACTCGCCGCCCAGGGCTGGCTCGGCCTCCACGTCGACGAGGCCTTCGGCGGTGAGGGCTACGGCCTCCCCGAGCTGGCGGTGGTGCTCGAGGAGCTGGGCCGGATCGGCGTGCCGGGGCCCTTCCTCACCACCGCTCTGACCGCCGCGGTGCTCCAGGCGGCGGGCAAGGAGGTAGCGGCCGAGCTCGTCCCCGGGCTCGTGGCGGGCGAGCGCGTCGGCGCCGTCGCGCTCGACGGGGTGCTCGAAGCCGTGGAGGCCGACGACGGTGTGCGCGTGCGCGGCACCCTGAGCCCGGTCCTCGCCGCGCACCTCGCCGACTTGGTGCTCGTGCCGACGGGGACGTCGGGGTGGGTGGTGCTCGCCGCCGACGAGTTCGCCGCCCGTGAGCTGCCGAGCCTCGATCTCGCCCGCCGCTCGGCCGAGGTCACCGTCACCGACGCGTTCGTGCCGAACGCCCGCCGGCTGCGCGGCCTCACCGCCGAACGGGTCCGGGAGCTCGCAGCCGTGATGATCGCGGCCGAGTGCGTCGGCGGCGCCCAGTGGTGCGTCGACGCCGCGGCCGAGCACGCACGCGAGCGTGAGCAGTTCGGGCGGCCCATCGGCCAGTTCCAGGGCGTCAAGCACCGCTGTGCCGACATGGTCGCCCGCACCGAGCTCGCGCGCGCCGCGGCATGGGACGCGGCTCGCGCCGCGGGCGACGGCGACGTCGGGTCGCTCACTGCCGCCGCCGCGATCGCGCTCGCCGTCGACGCGTACTACCAGTGCGCCAAGGACTGTGTGCAGGTGCACGGCGGCATCGGATTCACCTGGGAGCACGACGCCCACCGCTACCTGCGGCGCGCCACGACGATCCGCCAGCTCCTCGGAACGGGGCGGGAGTGGAAGGAGCGTGCCGCCCGCCTGGCCGCCGCGGGGGTGCGCCGCCGCCTCGGTGTCGACCTTCCGCCCGAGGCCGAGGGGAGGCGGGAGGAGGTTCGCGCGTTCGCGGCCGAGGTCGCAGGGTTGCCGGAGCCCGACCAACGCCGCCGACTCGCCGATGCCGGGTATCTCGCGCCGCAGTGGCCGGCGCCGTGGGGGCGCGACGCGGACGCGGTCGAGCAGCTCGTCATCGACGAGGAGCTTCGCAAGGCCAAGATCAGGCGACCGACGCTGTCGGTGGGAGCATGGGCATGCCCGCCCCTGATGGTGTACGGAACGCCCGAGCAGCAGGGGCGATGGATCCCACCGACGCTGCGGGGTGAGATCGAGTGGTGCCAGCTGTTCAGTGAACCCGGTGCCGGCTCCGACCTGGCATCGCTCTCGACCCGGGCCGAGCGCGTCGAGGGCGGATGGATCGTCAACGGCCAGAAGGTGTGGACCTCGATGGCGCACCAGGCCGATTGGGGCATCCTGCTGGCGCGCACGAACCCCGATGCACCCAAGCACGACGGCATCAGCTTCTTCATGCTCGACATGAAGACACCCGGCATCGACATCCGGCCCTTGCGCGAGCTCACCGGTGAGGCATGGTTCAACGAGGTCTTCTTCGACGACGTCTTCGTCCCCGACGACTGCCTCGTGGGGCGCGAACACGACGGGTGGCGCGCCACCCGGACGTCGCTGGCGAACGAGCGGGTGTTCATGGGCAGCGGCAGCACCCTCGGCGGGGGAGTGCGGGGCGTGCTGCGGCTGGTCGAAGCGGCCGGTGTCGGCGCCGATCCCGCCGTGCTCGACGAGGTCGGCGACCTCGTCACCCGCGACTACGCGCTCGCAGTGCTCGGCTTCCGGCTCATGCTCCAGGCACTCGGCGGAGCCGACCCCAGCGGGTCGGAGGCGGCGGTGCGCAAGCTCCTCGGCGTCGAGCACGACCAGCGGGTGCAGGAGGTCGGCCTCGCCCTGCTCGGCCCCGCCGGAGCGGTGCACGAGGGCGAGGCGGCCGGCTGGCTGCACCAGTTCCTCTTCAACCGCTGCCTGACCATCGCCGGTGGCACCAGCGAGATCCAGCGCAACATCATCGGCGAGCGCGTCCTCGGCCTCCCGCGCGACCCCTGAACTCGTTTGGTCACCACCCCCGAGTCAACTCGGGGTTCGTGCACAAACGAGTTACGGGACCTCGACGATCTCGCCGGGATAGATCAGGTTGGGATTGCCCGAGCGCAGGGCGGCGGAGTTCACCTCGACCACGCGTGCCCAGTAGCGGCCGACGTCGGCGCTCCCGGCGTGGGTGGCGGCGATCGTCCAGAGGCTCTCGCCGGGGGCGACCACGTGGTGGGTGGGGGCAGCGGGATCGATGGCGGGCGCGGGCGGCACCGGCGGTGGGGACGCCACCACGGGAACGGTCGTGGTCGTGGCCGGGGAGGGGAACGACTCGATCGCCCGCCCGTCGCGCACCTCGACCGGCGGCGGCGCCGGCTCGCCGGCAGCGGCGACACCCGAGAGGCCCGCGCCGAGCGCCGCCGACGCCAGCACCGACACCGCCACGGCGCGATCGACCCGGCGGCGGACCGCCGCGGGCACGAGCCGGCCGACGGCCGGTGCCGCCGAACGCAACGGGCACGCGCGCGCCGCGAGATAGAGCAGGGTCGACGCCAGGAGCCACCACGCGCACGCGAGCGCCACGACGCGAAGCGCCCCGCCGGCGACGTCTGCGGGCGCCGCCGACCGCAGCCAGCCGGCCGGGTCGGCGCCGGGACCTCCGAGCCCGTCGACTCCCCCCAACCGGTGCAGGATCACGACGGCGGCGACCTCGCCGCCCACGAGCGTCGCCAGCCGCAGCGTCCGCCGGAGCACGGGGTCGACCGTAGACAGCCGTGAAAGGCCTGTCAAGGTGACAAGCTGTCTCAAGTTGTCCTGACCCGGCCCCGAGCGGACGGCGAGCGTCGGCTCCCGTGGCCGACGGTGCGCTTCGCGGGGAGGCGGTGGTCGAGTTCCTGCGGCGATCGTTCACGCTCACCCCGCTCCACCGGCCGCCGGGCCTGTCGACGACGTGATCGCGGCCGCCGACGTCCGCGCGTCCGATCTGTGAGGGTGCTACGTTCCCGCCCGGTTCGCGAAACAACGGGGGTGTTGCTCGATGGAGATCTTCGACAGCAGCGAAGGCTTCCGGTTCCTGTTCCGCTGGTTCCACATCCTCGTCGGCATCCTCTGGATCGGCCTCCTCTACTACTTCAACTTCGTGCAGGTACCGTCGTTCGCGGAGATGGACGGCGGCGCGCGGAGCAATGCCATCGACAAGCTCGTGCCGCGAGCCCTGTGGTACTTCCGATGGGCGGCAGCGCTCACGGTCCTGACCGGCCTCGTCATCCTCGGGCTGCTGCGCGATCCCGCGACCGACGATCTCAGCTTCGGCTACACGACCGACTACTGGGGCACCCTCCAGGGGACCAGCATCGTCACCGGTGCGGTGATGGGCATCATCATGTTCCTGAACGTGTGGCTCGTCATCTGGCCCGCCCAGAAGATCGTGATCGCCAACACCCGCAACGTCGCCGCCGGTGGGGAGGCGGACCCCAGCGCTCCCGCCGCGGCGCGCCGAGCGGCGCTGGCCTCCCGGACGAACACCCTCTTCTCCATCCCCATGGTGTTCTTCATGACCTTCACCGCGCACTTCTCCGACCGGTTCGACGCAGCCGGCGGCCGAGTGGGGTACTGGATCGTGTTCTCGATCCTCGTGGGGCTCATCGAGGCGAACGCCCTCGGGCTGCTCGGGGGAACCGGGCAGACGCCCCTGCGCTCCTACCTCGAGACGGTGCCGAACGTCATCGTCTCGGGGTTCGTCCTGTGGGCGATCCTCTACTTCGTCGGTTGGGAGCTCCTGATCGGAACGCCCTAGCCCCAGGGCCCGGCTCAGAGCCCGATCAGCTCGGCGACGCGCGCCCGTTGGGCGGGCCCGGTACCGAAGAGCGCCGCACCCGCCCGTACGCGCCGCACGTAGAGGTGCATGTCGTGCTCCCACGTGTACCCGATGCCACCGTGGATCTGGATGCCCTCCTTGGCGAGGAGACGGGCGCAGTCGCCGGCGGCCGCCTTCGCGCT
>DASUUL010000183.1:0-7022 GCA_036374115.1 Acidimicrobiia bacterium
GGTCCGAGCCCACGGTGGGCCGCGGCGGCCGCCCCCGCCCGGCCCCCGGTGACCGGGTGGGGTTGTTCTCGGCCGAGCCGCAGCCGGCGCCGGCCTCGTGGCCGCCGGGGCTGCGCCCCCCGCCGCCTCGCGCCCGCCTCATCGCCATGGCGATCGACCTGGTCGTGCTGATCGCGATCTTCCTCGCGGTGCAGACCGGCGGCACGCGCATCATCGACGCCGCGTACCCCGAGGAGACCGATCAGATCGATCTCCTGAACGACCGGATCGATGCCACCGAGGAGGACCGCGACGCCGCCGAGGAGCGCGTCGACGAGGCCGAGGAGCGCATCGACCAGGCGCGCGAGAACGACAACGACACCGCCCTCGAGGAGGCTCAGGCCGACCGCCGGCAGGCCCAGGCCGAGGCCGACCGCCTCGACCGGCGGATCGACAACCTCGAGGACGACCTCCAAGACGTCCAGGGTGACCTCGTGCCCGCCCAGCTCATGCTGACGGCCGCGATCCTCGTGTTCGCCCTGCTCTACCTCGTGCCGTCGAGCGTGATGACCGGCCGGACCCTCGGCAAGCAGCTACTCGGTGTCCGCGTGGTGAACGCCGACGGAACCCGGCTGACCCTGCGGGGCGCGCTGCTGCACTACGGCGCCCCCGTGCTCCTCTCGCTGCTCCTGCTGCCGCTCCTCGGTCAGCTCGTGGTGCTGATCGTGCTCGTCGGCGTGCTCACCTGGCCCCGCAACCCGAATCGCCAGGGACTCCACGACCGCATCGCCGGTACGCTCGTCGTCGACGGCTGACCCCGCTCTCGACTCGCGGCCGATTGCTTTCCGGGGCAGGTCGGCGGTCCCGCGTAGGCTGGCCGCGTCGTACGGCGGTCCTCTCGAGAAAGGCCCTGCATGACGTACGTGTACGCCTTCGAGGAGGGTTCGAAGGAGCAGAAGTACCTGCTCGGCGGCAAGGGAGCGAACCTTGCCGAGATGACGAACCTCGGCCTCCCCGTCCCCCCGGGCTTCACGATCACCACCGAAGCGTGCAAGGCCTACATGGCCGGCGGCGACCAGCTGCCTGCCGGGCTCATGGACGAGGTCGCGGCCGCGCTCACGGCGCTCGAGAACAAGATGGGCAAGCGCCTCGGTGACGACGCCGACCCACTCCTCGTGTCGGTCCGGTCGGGCGCGCCGTTCTCGATGCCGGGGATGATGGACACCGTCCTCAACCTCGGCCTCAACGACGTGTCGGTGAAGGGGCTCGCCAAGCAGACCGACAACGAGCGCTTCGCGTTCGACTCGTATCGCCGGTTCGTGCAGATGTTCGGGAAGATCGTGCTCGGCATCGATGGCGAGCGCTTCGAGGAGGCGCTCACCGAGCTGCGCGAGGCTCGGGGCGTCGCGTCCGATCCCGACCTCGACGCCGAGGCGCTCGCCGGCCTCGTCGAGACCTTCAAGGGGCTCGTGCAGGCGGAGGCCGGCGTCGAGTTCCCCCAGGATCCGCGTGAGCAGCTGCGGTACGCGATCGAAGCCGTGTTCCGCAGCTGGGACGGCCGCCGCGCCAAGGACTACCGGCGCATGGAGGGCATCCCCGACGACCTCGGCACCGCCGTGAACGTGCAGGCGATGGTGTTCGGCAACAAGGGCGACGACTCGGGCACGGGCGTGGCGTTCACACGCGACCCCGCCACCGGCGAGAACCGCCCCTACGGCGACTTCCTCCCGAACGCCCAAGGGGAGGACGTCGTCGCCGGCATCCGGGTGACGGAGCCGCTCGACGCCATGGGCCAACACTTCCCCGAGTGCCACGCGCAGCTCACCGACGTGATGCACCTGCTCGAGCAGCACTACCACGACATGTGCGACATCGAGTTCACGATCGAGCAGGGCCGGCTGTTCATCCTCCAGACGCGCGTCGGCAAGCGCACCGCCGCCGCCGCGCTGAGGATGGCCGTCGAGATGGAGGCCGAGGGCCTCATCGACCGCAGGGAGGCGGTCCTGCGCGTGCAACCCGCGCAGCTCGACCAGCTCCTGCACCCGCAGTTCGATCCGAGCGCGAGCTACGAGGCGCTCGCCACCGGGCTGAACGCCTCGCCGGGCGCGGCGGTCGGGCGCGTGTACTTCACCGCCGACGACGCCGAGGCGCATCACGAGGCGGGAGAGCGCGTGATCCTCGTGCGCCCCGAGACCTCCCCCGACGACCTGCACGGGATGATCGCGGCCGAGGGGATCCTCACGTCGCGCGGCGGGCTGGTGAGCCACGCGGCCGTGGTCGCGCGCGGGATGGGAACACCGGCGGTGTGCGGCGCGTCCGCGCTCGACATCGACGTGGAGGGTCGCTCCTTCTCGGTGGGTGGCACCACCGTGCGCGAAGGCGACGTCATCTCCGTGAACGGCACCACCGGCGAGATCGTCGTCGGCGAGGTGCCCGTCATCACCCCGGAGCCCTCGGGCCCGTTCGAGACGATCCTCGGATGGGCCGACGAGTTCCGCACGCTCGGCGTGCGCACCAACGCCGACCTGCCCGAAGACGCCGCCAAGGCCAGGGCGTTCGGCGCCGAGGGCATCGGCCTGTGCCGCACCGAGCACATGTTCCTCGGCGACCGGCTCCCGCTGATCCAGCGCTTCATCCTCGCTGACGAGGAGGCCGAGGAGCTCGCCGCCCTCGCAGAGCTGGAGCGCCTCCAGAAGGCCGACTTCCTCGGCATCTTCGAGGCGATGGACGGCCTGCCGGTCACCATCCGCCTCCTCGACCCGCCGCTGCACGAGTTCCTCCCCGACGTGGAGGAGCTGCTCGTGCGGGATGCGCGCGAGGGCCTCGGCGCCGACGACCGCGAGCTGCTCGGCGCCGCCCAGGCGTGGCGCGAGGCCAACCCCATGCTCGGGACGCGCGGGTGCCGTCTCGGGATCATCAAGCCCGGCCTGTACCGGATGCAGGTGAAGGCGATCCTGGAGGCGGCCATGGAGCGGACGGTCGCCGGCGGCGACCCCAGGGTGGAGATCATGATCCCGCTGGCGGTCACGCGTCCCGAGCTCGCCTACCTCGTCGACGAGGTGCGCGAGATCTCCGAGGCGATGTTCTCGAGCTACGAGCCCGTCGGGGTCTCGTACCTGGTCGGCACCATGATCGAGACGCCCCGGGCCGCGCTGGTCGCCCGCGAGATCGCCGAGGTCGCCGAGTTCTTCTCGTTCGGCACCAACGACCTCACCCAGATGACCTACGGCTTCTCGCGCGACGACGTCGAGGGGCGGTTCATGCCCCGGTACCTGGAGCTGGGCCTGCTGCCGGCCAACCCGTTCGAGACCATCGACGTCGAGGGCGTAGGCCAGCTGGTGCGCGATGCCGTGGTCGCCGGCCGGGCGGCCCGTCCCGATCTCAAGCTCGGGATCTGCGGCGAGCACGGCGGCGACCCGGCGTCGGTGCAGTTCTGTCACGAGGTCGGCCTCGACTACGTGTCGTGCTCGCCCTACCGGGTGCCGCTCGCCCGCCTCGCCGCCGCCCACGCCGCGTTGGGCGCGGGCGGCCCCGGCACCTCGGCGTAGCCCCAAGGGCCGTTTTGGCGTCGCTGCTCCGGAAAATAGGCGGCGCAGCGACGCCAGAACGTGAACGTGGGTGTCACACCCCGTCGCTATGGTGACCCCATGGCAAGACTGATCGTCGAGAGCGAGATCGAGGTCCGGCGGGCGCACGCCGACGCCCGGGGCTTCGTCGGCGGGCGCGTGCACCGGCGGGAGGAGCGCGAGGCCGAGCTCGACGCCACCCTGGCGCCCGGCGCCACCCGTCCGGTCGGGGCGGGCGAGCGCGCCCGCCTCGAGGAGCCCGATCCCTTCCGGTTGTGCTTCGAGCGCGATCTCGATCGGGTGAAGCACTCCCGGCCGTGGCGCCGCCTGGCCGGCAAGTGCCAGGTGTTCGTCGCTCCCGAAGACGACCACCTGCGCACCCGGCTCACCCATGCCGTCGAGGTCGCGCAGGTCGCCACCGGCATCGCCCGGGCCGCCAACCTGTACCTCCCGCTGGTGGAGGCCATCGCCCTCGCCCACGACTGCGGCCACGGCCCCGCCGGTCATGCGTCCGAGGAGGCGTTCTCCCCCTACCTGCCCGGCACCGGCTACGACCACGCCGTCTACGGCGCCGACGTCACCCTCGAGTCGCTGAACCTGTGCGTCGAGACCCTCGACGGCGTGCGCAACCACTCGTGGCGCCGGCCCGCGCCCGCCACCCCCGAAGGGGAGGTAGTGGCGTGGGCCGACCGGATCGCGTACGTCTGCCACGACTTCGAGGACGCCGTCCGCGCCGGCATCCTCGTGCCCGCCGATCTGCCGGCCGAGATCGGCGACGTCGTCGGCACCCGTCGCTCCGAGCAGATCGGCACGTTCGTCGTTGCCGTGCTCGACGCCGTCGAGCGCACCGGCCATGTCGGGATGACCGAGCCCGCCGCCTCGGCACTGGCCGCCTTCCGGGCGTTCAACTTCGAGCGCATCTACCTGCGGCCGGCGGCCCGCCGCCAGGCCGAGCGGGTGATCGCCCTCCTCCGGGGTCTCGTCGAGCATTTCGCCGACGTGCCCACCCGCATCCCCGACGTCGGCCCGGGGGCGGTAGCGGCGGGGAGCACCGCGGCCGCGGCGGAGGCGGTGCGCTACGTGAGCGGGATGACCGACCGCTTCGCCCTCGGCCTCGGCGTCGAGCTCCTCGGGTGGCCGCCCGACCAGCTTCCCCGCGGGGTGTGAGCGGGCGGCTGGGCCGGCCCGGGGCCGGCAGCGCCGTAACCTGAGCGGCGATGGGCATTCTCGACGAGGACGTCGCCCGGGTGCGGGAGGCCACCGACCTCGTCGCCCTCGCGAGCGAGCACCTCGCGCTCAAGCGCGTCGGCACCCGCTACGTGGGCCTGTGCCCGTTCCACGCCGAGAAGACGCCGTCGTTCTCGGTCAACCAGGAGCTCGGCTACTTCAAGTGCTTCGGTTGCGACAAGGGCGGCGACGCGATCACGTTCATCCGCGAGATCGAGCACCTCGACTTCGTCGACGCCGTCGAACGCCTGGCGGCCCGGGCCGGCATCACCCTTCGCTACGACGACAAGTCGGCCGGGAAGGACCGGAAGCGGCGCGACCGGCTCGCCGAGGCCGTCGGGGAGGCGATCGCGTTCTACCACCGCCTCCTGCTCGATGCCCCCGAGGGCGGCCGCGCGCGCCAGTACCTGCGCAGCCGCGGCTTCGACGGTGACGCCGCCCGGCGCTTCTCGCTCGGATGGTCGCCCGACGACTGGGACGCGTTGAGCCGGTACCTCCAGCAGCGGAAGTTCTCGCGCGACGACATCGCCGGCGCCGGGCTCGCGTTCGTGAATCGCGTGAACAAGCTCCAGGACCAGTTCCGGGCACGGCTGATGTTCCCGATCTACGACAGCCGCGGTGAGCCTGCCGGGTTCGGCGGCCGCGCGCTGGGCGACGACGCCCCCAAGTACAAGAACTCGCCCGACAACGCGATCTACCACAAGAGCCGGATCCTGTACGGCCTGAATTGGGCCAAGAGCGAGATCGTGGCCAAGGGCGAGGTGGTGATCTGCGAGGGCTACACCGACGTCATGGCGTTCGCGCTCGCGGGCGCACCGAACGCCGTGGCCACGTGTGGCACCGCGCTCGCCGACGACCACGTCCAGATCCTCAAGAACCTGGCGCGCAAGGTCACGCTCGCCTACGACGCCGACGCCGCCGGCCGCGGTGCCGCCGAGCGCTGGTACCAGTGGGAGCAGGCGTACGACATCGAGGTGCGCGTGGCAGCGTTGCCGGCGGGTCGCGACCCCGCCGACGTGTGGCGCGACGACCCGGGTGCGCTGCTCAAGGCGCTCGACGGTGCGAAGCGCTTCCTCCAGTTCCGGATCGACCAGGTGCTGGCGTCGGCCGACCGAACGAGCCCGGAGGGTCGAGCCCGCGCCGCCGAGGCGCTCGTACCGGTGCTGCGGGAGCACCCGAGCGAGCTCGTGCGTGAGGGCTACATCCAGTCGGTGGCCGGCACCCTCGGCATCGACCACGCCTGGTTCAAGGAGGCGATCGCCCGCCGCCGCGTCCCGCAGGAGGCACGGCCGCGGGAGGGGCCGCCGGCATCTCCCCGTCCGGTCGACCGTCGCGAGCTCGACGCGCTGCGCTGGGCGATCCACGAGCCCCACCTCGTCGCCGACTGGCTCGAGCCGGCGCTGTTCGACGACCGGCGGGCACGGGAGGCGTGTGACCTGTTGATGTCGTCGTCGACGTTCCGGGAGGCGCTCGACGCCAGCGACGGTGAGGTTCGCGACCTGCTCGAGCGCCTCGCGGTGGAGGACGCGACCGTCGACGGCGACCCCACGACGCTGCGTGCCCGGCTGCTCGTGAACATGGCCACACCTGTGGGTGAACGACTGTTGGCGTCGCTGCTCGAGACCGGCGACGCGCGTGTCAGCGAGGTCAAGGCGTTGCTCGACCGCGTCGTGCACGAGCGTGACGCGGGGGAATGGGATGCGGCACAGGCGGGCGCGATGCAGTTGGTAGGGTGGATCGTCGATCAAGCGCACCATGAACAGGCCCGGGAGTAGCGCGCGTGGCGGAGTCGGAGCAGGTGGCGAAGGCGGACGCGGCGCCTGACACCGCGTCAGGGGCAGACGCATCCGCCGACGATCCTCTCGCCCGATTCAAGGATCGCGGATTCGTCACCAGCGGCGAGATCTTCGCCGCGTTCCCCGACCTCGAGCCCGACACCGGCGAGCTCGCCGCGATCTACGCCGGGATCAAGGCGCGCGGCATCGAGGTGGTCGACGAGATCACCGAGGAGCTCCAGCGCGAAGACCAACGCCGTGCCGGCGGATCCGCACCCGCTTCCGATACGCACCGCCGGCGTCCGGCGGAGCCGGCGCGACCGCAGCCGGCCGTCAGCCGGCCGGGTGAGGCGGCCGAGCCCCGCCCGAAGCAACGGTTGGGCCGGCTGGGCGAGCCCGCGGCGCGCCCCGCTCGGGCGACCGAGTTCGGCAGCTTCGATCCGGTGCGCATGTACCTCAAGGAGATCGGCAAGGT
>DASUUL010000184.1:0-2046 GCA_036374115.1 Acidimicrobiia bacterium
CGCAGAACGCCGGCGGCGCACCGGTCACCACGATCGCGCCCACCGTGGGATCGGCCTCGACGGCGTCGAGCGCGTCGGTGATCTCGTCCACCATCGGCAGCGTCAGCGCGTTGCGGCGGTCGGGCGCGTCGAGCGTCACCAGGGCGACCCCGTCGGCGATGTCGGTCAGGACCTCGGCCATGTCCGGCAGTCTGGCACCACCGGGTGTGCTGGGCCTCCCGCCGCTGCACCACGTCGCGTCCGATGCAGACCGCCGGGGCGCGTCAACCTGGCGGCCCATCGGCGCGTTGAGAGGGGTGCATGGACGAGACGACGAGCGAGAGGTCGAGCTTCGAGGCGCGGTTCGCGACCCTCGCTGCGCTCAGCTACCGGGTCGCGTACCGCCTGGCCGGCGACCGCACCGAGGCCGAGGACCTCGCGCAGGAAGCCCTCGCTCGCGCCTACGCGTCCTGGCGCACGGTCGCGGCGTACGATGAAGCGTGGGTGGCCCGGGTCACGACCAACCTGGCCATCAGCCGCTGGCGGCGGCACCGGCGCGTGGTCGCCAGCGGCGATCGCGACGCCGCCGAGCGGGCCGAAGCGCCGCATCTCCCCGATCCGCTCGACCGGGTCGAGCTGGTGGCCGCCCTCCGGTCGCTGCCCCGGCGCCAGCGCGAGGTCGTGGCCCTCCGCTACCTGGCCGACCTGGCGGAAGCCGACGTCGCCGCCGCCCTCGGGTGCGCGGCCGGCACCGTCAAGCAGCACGCCCATCGGGGCTTGGCAGCCCTCCGGCGGCACCTCGGGCGAGCCGGGCCCGACCTGGCGCCCAGTCGAGCGAAGGAGGAGACCGATGTTCGAGCATCTCGATGACCCTGCGCCCCCGCAGTTCGGGGACCGCTTCCGGCAGGTCGTGGTCCGCCGGGCCCACCGGCGCCGGCGTCACCGGCGTCTGATGGCCGGCGCCGGGGTGGCCCTCGCCTCCGTCGTGGTCGGCGCCGGTGCGCTGTACGGGCGGGCGGCGTGGCGGGCCCGGGACGTGGCGCGCGTCGAGGTGGCCGGGACCGGCGAGGTGGCGGCCGGCGAGCCGGTGACCGTGCTGGTGCTCGGCACCGACGGCCGGCTCGCCGCCGGTCGGACCGCCGACGTGCTGATGCTGGCGCGCCTCGATCCCGGCGCCGGCGCCCTCACCGTGCTGTCGCTGCCCCGCGACCTCATGGTGGACGCGCCGGGCGGCGGCGGTCCCGTGGTGGTCAACCGGGTCGGCACCGGCGACCTGGTGGGGGTGATCGAGTCGCAGATCGGCGTCCCGGTCGACCACGTCGTGCAGGTCGACATCGACGGCTTCCGGTCGCTGATCGACCGGGTCGGCGGCGTGGACATCCGCGTCGACGCGCCGTTGCGCGACACCGCGAGCGGGCTCCACGTCGAGGCGGCCGGGTGCGTGTCGCTCGACGGAGAGGATGCGCTCGCCCTCGTCCGCAGCCGGCGGCTCGAGGTGCTCGACGACTCGGGGACCTGGGTGCGTGACCCGCTCGCCGACCTCCGCCGGATCGAGAACCAGCGGCAGGTCGCGCTCGCGGCGCTGGACGCCCTGGCGGAGGGCGGCACCGACCCGGTCACCCTCAACGGTAACGTCGACTGGGCGCTCGACCACGTGACCGTGGACGCGACCCTCGGGACCGACGACATGGTGCGGCTGGCCCGCGCCGCCGCGGCCCTCGATCCCTCGGCCGTGTCGGAGGCGAGCCTGCCCGTCGTGCCCCACCCCGCCGACCCCAACCGTTTCGCCCTCGACACCGAGCGCGCGCCTGAGGTGCTGACCGCCTTCACCGGGGGGCGTGCCCTCCCTGCCGCCCCGGCGATCGACACCGGTTCCGCATCACGGCCGCTCGTCGACGCGGCGACCGTCGCAGGGTGCTGAGCGCCGCCGGGCGGCCATCCGCGCCCAGCGTGGCAGGGGCTCGTACCGTCTGGCGCGGTGCGAGCGACGCGGCCAGCGTGCCCGAGCCTGAGACGGGGCCGGCGCCCGTCTGTGACAGGCCCTGCCGAGTTCCGTTACATTCCTCG
>DASUUL010000185.1:0-2617 GCA_036374115.1 Acidimicrobiia bacterium
CCAGAGCAGGAAGTTCGAGATTCGGTACTCACCCGACGTCCGCACGAGCAGGTCGGGGTCGGGCATGTCGGGCGCATACAGGTGGCGGCTGAGCGTGCGCTCGTTGATCTTGTCGGGATGCAAGCGGCGACCGCGCGCCTCGCGCGCGATCGAACGGGCGGCGTCGACCAGCTCGGCGCGGGCGCCGTAATTGAACGCGAACGTGAGCGTCATCCGGCGGTTGCGCGCCGTCATCGCCTCGGTCTCCTCGATGCGGCGCCGCACCCGCCCGGGGACGCGTCCGCCGCGCCGGCCGATGAAGCGCACGCGTACTCCGAGGTCGTGGAGCTCGGCGCGGCGATTCAACAGCAGGTTCTCGTTGAAGTTCATGATGAACCGCACCTCGTCGAGCGGGCGGCGCCAG
The DNA here is from genome assembly GCA_036374115.1 of Acidimicrobiia bacterium. GTDB lineage: Bacteria > Actinomycetota > Acidimicrobiia > IMCC26256 > JACDBD01 > JACDBD01. Next base: position 404 of record DASUUL010000185.1, read on the forward strand.
TTCTCGGTCGAGAATGCGAACACCGTCATCCACTCGAGGCCGATCTCGAGGCCGCCGTGGACGGTGTCGAAGAGCGCCTCCTCGCCGGCGGCGTGGCCCTCCGTGCGCTTGAGCCCCCGGCGGGTCGCCCATCGCCCGTTGCCGTCCATCACGATGGCGACGTGCCGGGGGATGCCCTTCGGATCCGGTGCGGCGGTCACGGCGCGAACCTACCGGTAGGCTCCCCCGCCGTGCGGTGGACGGCGGTGGTCAACCCGAGCGCCGGGCGCGGCCGCACGCGCAAGCTCCTGCCGCGGCTCTCGACCGCGCTCGTGAGCACCGGCCTCGACGTCGAGGTGACGATCTCGAGCGACCTCGAGGACGCCCGCAAGCTCGCGTGCGATGCGTTCGACCGTGGCCGCGGCGTCGTCGCCTGCGGTGGCGACGGGTTGGTGAGCGAGCTGGCCGGGCTGGCCGCCGACGCCGGCGGCGCCCTCGCCATCGTGCCCACGGGCGCCGGCAACGACTTCGCCCGTCACCTGGGCATCGATCACCGTCGACCGCTCGACGCGGTGTCGGTGCTCGAACGCGGGCGGCTGACGCCGGTCGACCTCGGCCGCGCCGAGGCGACGGGCGACGGTGGTGACCACGACAACGTCACGCGTTGGTTCGCCTCGGTGGCGAACACCGGGTTCGACTCGGAGGCGAACCGTTGGGCGAACGGCGTGCAATGGGCCAGCGGCACGACGTTGTACGTGCTCGCGGTGGTGCGGACGCTCGCGGTGTACCGGCCGCACCGCTTCCGGCTCGCCGTCGACGGCCAGACCTTCGAGCTCGAGGCGTGGTTGCTCGCGGTCGGGAACGGGCACTGCTATGCCGGCGGGATGAAGATCACGCCGGACGCGCGAGCCGACGACGGGCTGCTCGACGTGTGCGTGGTCGGCCCCGTGTCGCGCCGGGAGTTCCTGTGGAGCTTCCCGAAGGTGTTCCGCGGGACCCACGTGACCCACCCCGCCGTGCAGATGTTCCGGGGCCGCGAGGTGGTGGTCGAGTCGCTCGACTCGTCGGTGCCGATCGAGCTCTACGGCAGTGGTGAGCGCATCGGCCCGCTCCCGGCACGTCTGGTGGCGGTACCGGACGCCGTGCGGGTGATGGTGCCACGCTGAGCGCGGTGCCGGTCAGGGAGCGTTCGTCGGCGGCGGCTCCTCACCTCCCCCGGGCGCGGGTTGGGGTGCGTCACCGGGCGGCGGTGGGGTGATGGTGAGCAGCGCCTCCATGCCCGCGGCCCGGTGCCCGGGCACGTCGCAGTAGATCGTGTACTCACCGTCGGCGATCTCGACCTTGCCCTGGTCGGTGGGCTGCCCGTTCACCGCGAGCTTGAACCCGGCGAACTCGGTCTCCTCGAAGACGAGCGTGTGGGTGCCGCCCTTGCCGACGTAGTCGATCTCGAGGATCCCTCCCGGGACCGTGAACTGGTCGGCCTGGAAGGCCAGCGACGGGAGCGCGTCAACCTCGAGCATCGAGTTGGGGTCGCCCGCGGGCTCGCGGTAGCCCGCCTCGCCGCCTTCGCCGTGCTCTTCGCTCGGGCCCAGGGTGATCAGCCCCGCGCCCATCACGATCACGACGAACAGGGTCACGGTCATCGTGAGCGTCGACGACCGCAGCTGCGGCATCGACGAGATCACGGCCCCACCGGCGAGGATCGCGACCGTGACGATGGAGGCGATGACAACCGACCCGGCGCCGCTGCCTCCGGCGAGGAACACCCGGGAGAGGTTCAGCACGTACAGGGCAACCGCCACGATGGCCAGGATCGGGAGGAAGAGAGGCAGGAGGAGGCGGTCGCGCACCGGGTTGGGCGCGCCGGCCTCGAGCGCAGGCGGGCCCGGCGGCTGCTCGCCACCGCCGTCCGCGTGCTGCTGCGCTTCGGGCGCCCTCGTGTCCGGCGCTCCCGTCTCGGGTTCCGGGGTGTCGGGTTGGTCCGTGCTCATCGCGTGGTGGCTCTCATCCTGCTCGTGCGGGCATCCGGCTCATACGGGCATCCGGCTCATCCGGGTGACTTCCCTGTCGAGATCCTGCCAGCTCTTGCGCGCACGGTGGTCGCGCTCCTCGTCGGCCGCCCACCGGAAGAACAACACCGCGATCAGCAGCCACAGGAGCAGGCCGGCGCCGATCTTCATGATCAGACCGGCGATGCGCTGATCGTCGAGGGCGGACAGGCCCCAGAGCTGCGGT
>DASUUL010000186.1:0-4887 GCA_036374115.1 Acidimicrobiia bacterium
GGCCGGTCCGCCCGCGCCGCCGCCCCCGCCGACGCCGGCCGCGCTCGCCACGGTGGTGCCCCGGAAGCAGCCCACCGTGTACGGGAACTCGTACGTGGCGTGGTAGTGGTACATCTCCACCGTTTCGCCGTCCCACTCGACCTCGTGGGTGTGGCCGTGGCACTCGTCGAGATCGGCGTTCGTGAGCACCGTGCCGTCTTCACCGTAGTGCCCGAAGATCCCGAAGCCGTCGAGGGCGTACCCCACCAGATCGGAGTGCGTACCGGCGGTCTCGTCGGTGATGCAGTCGCTGAGCGAGTGGTAGTGGTAGACGCCGCCGCCGTGCGGATGGCCGTCGCACGAGTCCCGCACCTCCCACGCCACCGCGTCGCGCAGCGCGGCGTCGACGGCGTTGTTGAGCACGACGCCGCTGAGGAGGATCCCGGCCTCCCCGCCGAGACACGTGGGTTCGTCGGCGACCGTGGGGTTCGCCGGGAGCTCGAGGGTGAACGACTGCTCGCTGATCGAGTTCGGGTTGCGGTCGATCTCGGCCGCCTGCGTTCCCGCCTCCACGGGGAACACGCCGGTCGTATGGTCGGGGAGGTTGTTGGTGGCGATCACGCGGGTGTCGCCCTCGACGGTGACGTCGAGCTCCTGGGTCCACTGGACGTCACCTTCGACGACGTACTTCGCCTCGTCGTTGAAGGTGCCGTCGCCGTTGAACCACGGGCCCTGCGTCGACGCGCCCCCGCCCCCGCCCGGCATCGTCGTGCACAGGAGACCGACACCCGTCTCCGACGACGACACGCTGTCGTCGCCCACCGGCAGGCGGGTCCGGTCGACGGTGTCGTCCACGGGGGTCGCCGCCGCCGGCGCGGTCGTGGCGGGCCCGGCCGCCTCCGTCGCCGCGGTCGCGCCGCTCGCGGCGTCGCCGCCGCCGCCGGAGCCGCTGCACGCGGCCACCAGCGCCAGTGCGCTCAGGGCCGCCACCCATCGAGTCCGCATCGTTCCCCTCGGTCGCATTCCCTGCCGTTGCGCCCCGGTCGGGGGACGCCGGCGCGGACGGTAGGGAACGAGCCTGGGAGTTCCCTGGGAGCCGCCTGGGTGCCACCGGTGGCTCCCCGGCGTCCGATGCTCCCGCGGAGGTCTGCCAGACTCTCGGGACCAGAGAACGGGGGGATAGGACGGCGGAGACGGTCGAGAACGCCCGAGAGCGGCTGGCTCGCTGCGACTGGGCGGGGGCGTACGAGCTGCTGGCCGAGGCCGGCGTCGACGCCTCCTCGTCCGACCCCGGCGCGCTCGAGGTGCTCGCCGACGCGGCGTGGTGGGTGAGCCGGATCGACGAGTGCATCGCCGCCCGCGAGCGCGCCTACGCCGGGTTCGAAGCCGCCGGGGAGCGCCGGCGCGCCGCCCGCCAGGCGCTGCTGCTCTACGACCATCACATCTGGAAGGCGCGCCGAGCCGTCGCCGGCGGCTGGCTCCAACGAGCCCGGCGGGTGCTGGCGGCCGAACCGGACTGCGCCGAGCACGGCGGCCTCCTCGTGCGCCGAGCGGAGGCGACGCACTCCCAGGGAGGGATCGACGAGGCGCTCGAGATCGCCGAGCGCGCACTGGAGCTCGGCCGCCGGCTCGGCGACCCGAACCTCGAGGCCGACGCGCTCCAGGCCATCGGCCGGCTCCTCGTCGACGCGGGCCGGCCCGGCGACGGTCTCGCCTACTACGACGAAGCGATGCTGCTGGCGGTCGAGGGCAAGCTCAACCCGTTCGAGACCGGCAAGGTCTACTGCAGCCTCATCAGCGCGTGCGAGGAGCTCAGCGATCATCAGCGGGCCGCCGAGTGGACGGAGTTCGGCGCTCGCTGGTCGGAAGGGCACGCGGTGGCGGCGTTCCCCGGCCTGTGCCGGGTCCACCGGGCGGAGATGCTGCAACGGCGGGGCGCATGGGCGGAGGCGGAGGAGGAGGCGCGGCGCGCCTACGCCGAGCTGTGCGACGTCAACGTGTTCAACTCGGGAATCGCGTTCTACGAGATCGGCGAGATCCGGCGCCGCCTGGGCGACCTCGATGCCGCCGAGGACGCGTTCCGCAGCGCCGACGAGCTCGGCCGTCAACCGCAGCCGGGGCTCGCGCTCCTGCGCCTCGCCCAGGGCCGGGTCGAGGCCGCCGCCGCCGGCATCACGCGGGCGGTGTCGGAGGAGAGCTGGAACCGGCTCGGCCGGGCGAAGCTGCTGCCGGCGCAGGTCGAGATCGCGCTCGTGGCCGGCGACCTCGACACCGCCCGCGCCGCCGCCGACGAGCTCGAAGCCATCGCCGAGCAGTACCGGAGCGCCGGCCTGCGGGCGGCGGCGACGCTCGCGCGCGGTCGCGTCGAGCTCGCAACCGACGATGCCAATCGCGCCTGCAGCACCCTGCGGCGCGCGCTCCACGAATGGCAGGCGCTCGACCTCCCCTACGAGGTGGCGTGTACCCGCGTCCTGATGGGTTGTGCGAGCCGCGAGGCGGGCGACGAGGAGGGGGCGGTCTCGGCCTTCGACGCCGCGGCCGCGATCTTCCATCGGCTCGGCGCCGAGCGCGACGCCGAGCGGGCCCGAGAGCTCCGCCGCGCCCCGTCGCCCCTCCCGCAGGGGCTCACCGAGCGCGAGGCCGAGGTGCTGCGGCTGGTGGCCGCCGGCCACACCAACAAGCAGGTCGCTCAACAGCTCGTCCTCGCCGACAAGACCGTCGCCCGCCACCTCTCGAACATCTACGCCAAGATCGGGGTCTCCTCCCGCTCCGGCGCCACCGCCTACGCCTTCGAGCACGGGATCGTCGGCGCCGCCCGCTGAGCCGGCCCGCCGACCGGCGGGATGGGTCGTTTGACCCATCCGGGCGCCGCGGAAATGGGTGGTCGGGCCGATGCGGCCTCGCTCCCCATCGTCGATCATGGCCGCACACCCGACGCGAGCGAAGACCCGATGCGAGGAGGAACTTCCGTGGAACCCATCGAGCAGCTCGACCGTGCGGTCGCGTCCCTCGGTGAGCTCGTCAAGGGCGTGCGGCCCGACCAGCTCGACGACCCGACGCCCTGCACCGACTTCACCGTGCGCGATCTCCTCGGGCACTTCATCGGCAACGTCGACCACCTCACCGACGGCTTCGCCGGGGAGCCGGTGACCGACCTCACGCCGCGGCCGGAGATGCTCGGCGACGACCCCGCCAAGACCTACGAGGCCGTCACCGGCGAGTTCGGCGCCGCGGTGCGCAAGCCCGGGGCGATGGACGAGGTGATCTCGTTGCCGGCGCCGTTCGGCGACGTGCCCGCGCCCGTGCTCGTCCGGTTCGTGGCGTTCGACTTCATGATGCACTCGTGGGACCTCGCCACCGCGACCGGCCAGCGGTACACGCCGCCCGACGACCTCGTGGCCGAGGCGGACGCGTTCGCCCGCCAGCTGGTCGCCCCGGAGATGCGCGTGCCCGGCGTGTTCGGCCCCGAGGTCGAGCCTCCCGCCGGCGCCACCCCGCTCGAGCGCCTCGTGGCGTTCTCGGGCCGGCGGCCCTGACCGCGTCCGGTCGATGGCACCCGACTCGGCCCCGCCCCCGGCCGGCGCGCTCCTCGACGCGCTGCGTGGCCGCGACTATGCCGGGCTGGAGCGGCTCATGGATCCCGCCGTCCGGATGCAGGGGGTGGTCCCCGGAGGACCGTTCGAGCGCCGCGGGCCACGCGACGTCACCGCCTGCTTCGCCAACTGGTTCGCGTCCGCGCACCGGTTCGAGGTCCGCGACGACACGGCCGGCGCAGTCGGTGACCGCTTCCACCTGTCGTACCGCTGCCGGCTGTCGCCGCCGCCCGACGAGTGGAGCGACAAGTGGCACGTCATCGGGCAGGAGCTCTTCGGCGACGCCGTCGACGGGCGCATCGTGCGCCTCGACGTCCTCTGCTCGGGCTTCCTGCCCGAACCCGAGCCCTCCGGCGTACGGCACGTGTTCGACGCCGGGACGCGCGGTTGCGGCGACGGCCTGCCGCAGGAGTTCCGCCGGCGCATCCGCGCCATCCCCGTCGGTGACCTGCTCGAGGTCGTCGCCCGGGATCCCGCGGCCAAGGAGGATCTGCCGTCACTGGCCCGCATGATGGGCCAGCGGGTGCAGTCGGTCGAGGCACACCGGGACGGGCGCCTCGTGATCTCTGTGGAGCGTGCGAAGTGAGCGACAAGCTGATCTTCAACTGCACCTCGGGCAAGGAGCACGCCGAACGGGCGACGCTGCCGTTCGTGGCCGCCAACGTCGCCGCCACCGCCGGTCAGGACGCCGTCGTGCTGTGCACGATCGAGGCCGTCTGGCTCGGCACCGACGGCGGGACCGCCGGCATCGCCGCCGACGGCATGCCCGTCCTCGCCGATCTCTACGACGAGTTCGTCGGCAACGGCGGGCAGGTGTGGCTGTGCGGTGCGTGCACGAAGCCGCGCGACATCGACGACGGCCAGCTGGCCAAGGGGGCGACGATCATCGGCGCCGCCAAGGTGGTCGAGGAGATCGTCGCCGGCGCCCGGACGGTCGCGTTCGCCTAACGACGCGCACTGCTCGCGTCGCCGGGCTACTGGTGGCTGTCGGGCAACGCCCACCACTTCGGCTTCTACCAGCCGGAATGCGCCCGGTCGGGGGCGGCGCGCCCGAGGCGTGGCACTGGAAGTCGATCTGAGCGCGGCGGCGCACGCAGCTCGCTAGCGTGCGCGTGCATGCCCGATCACACCACCGGACCCCGCATCCCGCCGCTGCCTCCGGACGAGCGTGACACCCCGGTCCGCGAGCTGCTCGACGGCGCCGGCTCGGCCACCGGGCTGCCGGGCGCCGACGCCGCCAACATCTTCGCCACGCTGGCGCGCCACCCCGGCCTGCTCCGCCGGTGGCTGCCCTTCGGCGGGAAGCTCCTCACCG
>DASUUL010000187.1:0-8488 GCA_036374115.1 Acidimicrobiia bacterium
GGGTGGGGTGACGATCGCGTCGCTGAAGCGCCTGGCGGAGGAGGGCGTCGTGGGGCGTGACGAGCGCGTGGTCGTCTACATCACGGGGCTCGGCCTCAAGACCCTCGACGCGGTCGAGAAGGTCGTCGGTCCCACCGCGACCATCAGCCCGACGCTCGACTCGTTCCACGAGGCGTTCGATCCCGACCAGATCGAGGAATAGGAGCAAGGGTGGCTGTGACCGTCCGTATCCCCACGCAGCTGCGCGAGCTCTCGGGTGGAGCCTCGGAGCTCACGCTCGAGGGCAAGACCGTGGCCGAGATCCTGGAGGCCCTCGAGGAGCGCCACCCGGGCTTCGCCGCCCGCTTGCACGACGACAGCGGCGAGCTGCGCCGTTTCGTCAACGTCTTCGTCGCCGACGAGGACATCCGCTTCCTCCAGGGGCTCGACACCGCGGTCACCGACGGGCAGACGGTCAGCATCGTGCCCGCGGTCGCCGGGGGGTGACGGCGGGCGCGGCCCCGCTCGACGAGTTCCTCGACCTCCTCCTCGAGCAGCACGAGGTCGTCGCCGGCCGCGGGAGCGCCGGCTTCACGGGGGCGTTCCGGCGCCGGGAGGGATCGCGCCGCATGGTCCGGGCGTACGCGCGCATGGCCGAGACCGACCGGACGGACGCGACCCGCACCGTGGAGCGGTTCCGGCGCCAGCTCCGGTGGGCCGACGAGCGCGCCGGTGGCCCGCTGCGACCCGACCAGGTGCCGGGGGCCGCGCGTGCCCTCGTCGTGCACGCGCTCGGCGTACGTGACCCGCTGATGGCCGAGGCCGAGACGGCGTTCGCGGCGGTGGACGCGGCCCGGGCGCGGATCCCGCTGCGATGGTGGTGGCGCCGGGCCCAGGGCAGGGTCCCCGACGACGACCCGCTCCTCGACGTGGAACGTGAGCTGGAGCGGTGCGAGGAGGAACACGCCGCCGTCTGGCGCCGCTGGGCCGGCCGCGAGCCTTGAGCTGTTTGTGCACTACTACCGACGCGGCGGCCGGTTCGTGCACCAACGCGGTGCTACCCGGCGGCGACGTAGAGCTGCTCGGCGACGTCGGCGGGGACCGTGTGCTCGCCGACGGACGTCTTGACCTTGACCCCTCCGCCCGCGCTCTCCAGCACGGTGGCGCTGCACCCGGGGATGAGCCGGGCCTGGGCGAGCAGCCGGAGGCTGTCGTCGTTGAGCTCGAGCTTCTCGCTGATGCGGGCGACGGTGACCGGGCCCGGCTGCGACGCGGCCAGTTGCACGGTGGGCGCGGCCTTCGTCTGGCGGCGTGCACCCGGAATCGGGTTCCCGTGCGGGCACGTCACCGGGTCGCCGAGCAGCTCGACGAGCTTCTCCTCCACGTCGGCGGAGATGGCGTGCTCCCAGCGGGCCGCCTCGCGGTGGACCTTCTCCCATTCGAGGCCGATCACGTCGGTGAGGAGGCGCTCGGCGAGGCGGTGGCGCCGCACGACCGTGGTGGCCAGCTGGCGACCCTTGGGGGTGAGCCGGATGGTGCGGTCGGCGCCGAGCTTCACGTAGCCGAGCGAGACCAGGCGGTTCACCGTCTCCGACACGGCCGCCGCCGACAGCCCGAGCCGCTCGACGAGACGGGCCCGCAGGGGCGGCACGCCTTCCTCCTCGATGGCGAGGATGGTCTCGAGGTATTCCTCGGTGGTGTCGTGCAGCTCGGCCATGCGCCTAAGGGTACCCTGACCAGACCGTGTCCCCCGTCGTCGAGTGCCGAGATCTCACCAAGGACTTCGGAGCCGTTCGCGCCGTCGATCGGGTGACCCTGGGCGTACAGGAGGGGGAGGTGCTGGCGCTGCTCGGCCCCAGCGGCTGCGGGAAGACCACGACGCTGCGCCTGGTGGCCGGCTTCGAACGTCCCGACGCCGGCACGGTGGTGCTCGCGGGAACGGAGGTGGCCGGGCCCGCCGGTTTCGTGCCGCCCGAGCGCCGGCGGGTCGGTGTCGTGTTCCAGGACTACGCCCTCTTCCCGCACCTCACCGTGGCCCAGAACGTCGGCTACGGGTTGCGTGACCGCTCGACCCGCGCGGCCCGTGTCGGCGCGATGCTCGAGCTCGTCGGCCTCGGTGGCGAGGCGGGGCGCATGCCCCACGAGCTGTCGGGTGGCCAGCAGCAACGGGTGGCGATGGCCCGGGCGCTGGCACCGGAACCGGCCCTCGTCCTCCTCGACGAGCCGTTCTCGAACCTCGATGCCGCGTTGCGCGCACGCGTGCGGGGCGAGGTGCGGGCGATCCTCCGCGAGGCGGGGGCGACCGCGGTGTTCGTGACCCACGACCAGGAGGAGGCCCTCAGCCTCGCCGACCGGATCGCGGTGATGCGGGCGGGGCGCGTGCTCCAGGTCGACGAGCCGTCACAGCTGTATGCCCATCCCGCCGACCGGTTCGTGGCGACGTTCGTCGGCGACGCCGACCTGCTGCCCGGTGAGCTCGACGGAGACGCCGTCGCCACCACCGTCGGACGCCTGCGCCTCACCGACGCCGACGGGCTGACCGGGGCGGTGGAGGTGGCGCTGCGTCCGGAGCGGGTCCGGCTTCGCCTCGACGGCTCGGGCCACGCTGTCGTGTCGACGATCACCTACTTCGGCCACGACCAGCTCGTGGAGGCCACTCTCGACGACGGTCGCCGGGTCCGCTCGCGGATGGGCCCGGCCCGGACGTTCGAGCCCGGCGATCGCGTGTCGGTGTCGGTGACCGGTGACGTGATGGCGTTCGCCGTCGACGCCTCGTGACGGGCGACGCCGTCGCGGTGCTCGGCGCCGGCCCCGCCGGGCTCGCCGCCGCCTACCGGCTGGCGCAGGCCGGGCACCCCGTCGTCGTGCTCGAACGGGCGGGCACCGCCGGCGGTCTCGCCGCCAGCTTCGAAGTCGGCGGTGTGCGCGTCGACCACGGCAGCCACCGGCTGCACCCGTCGTGCGCGCCGCCGATCATGGCCGTGCTGCGCGAGCTGCTCGGTGACGACCTCCAGCGTCGCGTCCGCCACGGCCGGGTACGGCTCGGCGGGCGCTGGGTCGCGTTCCCGCCCCGCGCCGCCGACCTCGCCCTCCACCTGCCCCCTCGGTTCGCGCTCGGTGTCGCCGGGGACGCGCTGACGGCGCGCTGGCGCCGGCCGCCCCGTACCGACACGTTCGCCGAGGTGGTGCGGGCCGGTCTCGGGCCCACGATGGCGCGGGGGTTCTACGACCCCTACGTCCGCAAGATCTGGGGTGCCGATCCGAACCGGCTCAGTGGAGAGCTGGCCCGCCGGCGGGTGGGGGCGCGGACTCCGGGGGCGCTCTGGCGCAAGGTCGCCCGCCCGGGCCGCGCCAACCCCGACGCGCGCGCGTTCTTCTATCCGAAGCGCGGCTTCGGCACGATCGTCGAACGCCTGGCCGACGCCGCCGTCGACGCCGGCGCCAAGCTCGAGCTGGGCGCGGACGTCACGTCCGTCGCGGTGGCGGGCGACGCCGTGCGGGTCGCGCTCGCGGGTGGGGCGACGGTCACCGCCGCTCAGGCGTGGTCGACGCTGCCGCTGACCGTGCTCGCCCGCATCGTGCACCCGCCGGCGCCGGCGGAGGTCCTCGCCGCCGCCGCCCGGCTGTCGTTCCGCGCTCTCGCGCTCGTGTATCTCGTGCTCGATCGCCCCCGCTACACGGAGTTCGACGCGCACTACTTCCCCGACCTCGACGTTGCCTTCAGCCGGGTGTCGGAGCCCACGAACTACCGCGACGGTGCCGGTACCGACCCGGACGATCGCACCGTGCTGTGTGCCGAGGTTCCGTGCTCGGTGGGTGACGAGGTCTGGACGGCCGCCGACGAGGAGCTCGGTGCCCGCGTGGCGGCCGGGCTCGCTTCACAGGCGTTGCCCGACGCGAGTCCAGTCGAAGTGCTGGTGCGTCGGGTGCCGTTCGCCTACCCGTCGTACGGCGTCGGCTACGAGGACGACTTCAGCCGGCTCGACGCGTGGGCTCGCGGTGTGCCGTCACTCCTGACGCTCGGGCGCCAGGGTCTCTTCGCCCACGACAACACCCACCATGCGCTGGCCATGGGTTGGGCCGCGGCCGACGCCGCCGGCTCCGACGGTCGTGTCGATCCGACGCGCTGGGCCACGGCCCGCGAGCGGTTCAGCACGCACGTCGTCGAGGACTGAACGACGGGGACGTTGCGCCGTCTCCACCGGGCCGATTCACGGAGCTGACCCTCGCCTTGGTCAAGGCGCCGCGAGAGGGCCCGGAGGTGATCCCGGCGGGCGCTACTCGCGCAGCTGCTGGGCGAGGTAGTGCGCCTCGCCCAGCTCCTCCAGCAGGTGGAGCTGGGTCTCGAGCCAGTCGGCGTGCTCCTCCTCGCCTTCGAGGATGTCTTCGAGCAGATCGCGACTGCCGTTGTCGCCCTCGGCGACGCAGAGCGCGATCCCGCGGTTGAGCCGGGTGATGGCGTCGCGCTCGAGCTCGAGGTCGAGGCGGAGCTGCTCGGGAACGGTCTCGCCCACGCCCACGCTGCCGAGACGCTGGAGGTTGGGCACGCCCTCCAGGTAGAGGATCCGCTCGATGATGTGGTCGGCGTCCTTCATCTCGCCGATCGACTCGTCGCGGTCGTGGTGCGCGAGGCGCTGGTACCCCCAGTTCTCGCACATCTTGGCGTGGAGGAAGTACTGGTTGACGGCCGTCAGCTCCGCCGTGAGCACCTCGTTGAGCAACTCGAGCACGGCCTGGCTGCCTTGCATGCGGCGACCCCCGGGTGGGTGGCGACGGGTGGCTGACTGCGTGTCGACTCTACGCGGGGATCGGCACGGCCGTGCGGTCCGAACGCCCGTGCTCGTGTTGCGCGAGGAGGCGCCGGAGGGCCGGGAGGCAGCCCCCGCAGCGCCCGCCCGCGCCGCACCGTTCCGTGAGCTCCTCCTCGCGCGCCGCGCCCTCGGCGATCGCGCTGCGGACGGCCCGGTCGCTCACGGCGCGGCAGTGGCACACGATCATGCCGGGACCACCCTCTCGGTCGGCGCGAGGACCGGCGGTGCGCCGGCCTTCACCTGGCGCCACACCGTCGGGACGACGTGGCGGAGGTACGGCGCGAGCCGCACGAACGAGCTGCCGTGCTCGCGGAACCGATAGCTGATCGGGACCTCGCTGTAGCGGAAGCCCTTGGCGAGGAGGTCGAGGGTCAGCACCTGGGCGTAGTTGAAGTCGTGGGCGACGGCGGCAGCGGCGGCCGCGGCCGGCGAGAGGGCGCGGTATCCGCTCTGGCCGTCGGTGATCGGCCGCTGTGCCAGGCGGGCCAGCACTCCGGTGAGCACGCGGTTCCCGACGCGCCGGCGCAGCAGCATCCGGTCGATGGTGCCGGTGAACCGTGACCCCACCACGTAGTCCGACCGGCCCCCGAGGATCGGCTCCACCAGGTGCTCGAGCTCCTCGGGCGCGTACTCGCCGTCGGCGTCGCAGAAGGCCACCGCCGCCGCCCGCCGGGCGACACCCTCGGCCAGGCCGCGCCGGACGGCTGCGCCCAAACCCCGGTTGCGCCCGAGCGACACGACGATCGCGCCCGCCGCCCGGGCCCGAGCGGCGGTCCCGTCGGTGGAGCCGTCGTCGATCACGAGCGTCACCACCGCCCGCCCGCCCGCGCATGCCGGGACCCGGCCCAGCACCTCGGCCACCGACGCCTCCTCGTTGTGGGCGGGGAGGAAGAGCACGACCGGCCGGTCGGCGGGCGACGGGTGGACGGGGGTGTGGGGCACGGCGGCGGTCGTCCTGGTCGGAAGATCGGTCAGGCGGACCTTAGTTCGGTAAGGTCACCTTTACAAGACCCTGCCGGCTATGGGAGGCTCCCCAGCCGTGAAGCCGTTCCGCCGGGCCCTGACGGGCGCCCTCGCCCTCGCCGTGGGCGCCGCCGGCCTCGTCGCGTGCTCGACCGGCGACGGCGACCGCCTGACGATCTACTCCGGACGCCAGAGCGAGCTCGTCGCGCCGCTCCTGGAGCAGTTCTCCGACGACACCGGGATCAAGATCGACGTCCGCTACGGCGACTCCGCCGACCTCGCGCTCCTGATCGAGGAGGAGGGCGACCGCTCGCCCGCGGACGTGTTCCTCTCCCAGAGCCCGGGAGCAATCGGGTTCCTCGACGCCGACGGCCGGCTGGCGAAGCTGCCCGACGACATCCTCGACCAGGTGGAGCCGCGCTTTCGCGCGCCCGACGGGAGCTGGGTCGGCATCTCCGGTCGGGTTCGGGTGCTCGTGTACAACCCCGAGCTCGTCGATCCCGCCGATCTTCCCGACTCCGTCTTCGACCTCACCGACGAACGCTACCGGGGCCAGGTCGGTGTTGCGCCGCCGAATGCCTCGTTCCAGGACTTCGTGACCGCCATGCGGGAGGCCGTGGGCGACGAGGAGACCCTGGCGTGGCTCGAAGGGCTCGTGGCCAACGACGTGCGCACGTACGCGAACAACATCGCCATCGTCCAGGCCGTCGGGCGCGGCGAGATCGAGTACGGGCTCGTGAACCACTACTACAACGAAGAGGTCAAAGCCGAGAACCCCGACGCCGACAGCGAGAACTACCTCTTCCCCGACGGCGACCTCGGCGCATTGATCCTCGTGACCGCGGCGGGCGTCCTCGACACCGCCGACGACACCGCCGACGCCGAGCGCTTCGTGGAGTACCTGCTGTCGGAGCCGGCGCAAGAGTTCTCCGCGCAGGAGACCCTCGAGTACCCCTTGGCCGCGGGTGTCGAGCCCGCGGTTGCGGACCTACCGCCGCTCGAGTCGATCCAGTCGCCCGAGCTCGATTTGAGCTCGCTCGGCGGTGAGCTCACCGAGACGAAGCGACTCATCGAGCGCAGCGGCATCGAACAGGCGTGACCGGCCACCCCCGCCTCGACGTGTCGAAGTTGCACCGGTGACCGCCCTCGACACGGTCGCACCGGCCCCGCTCCCGGCGCCGCCGCGGCGCGGCCGGTTCCGGGCCCGCCCGCCGTTGGCGCTCTCGGTCGCCAGCCTCGTCGTCGCGGCGTTCTTCGCCGCTCCGCTCGTCTACCTCGTGGTGCGCAACACCCAGGCGGGCGCCGACGCCCTCGACGTCCTGACCTCCGACACCGCTCTCGGGCCCCTGCAGCGCACCCTCGTGCTCGCGGCCACCGTTGCGCTCTCGACCGCGGTCGTGGGCACGGCGGCCGCCTGGCTGGTCAGCCGCACCGATCTCCCGGCGCGCCGGCTGTTCCGGGTCTTGCTCGCGCTCCCGCTCGTGATCCCGTCGTTCGTCGGGGCGCTGGCGCTGGTGGCCGCGTTCGCCCCCGGAGGGCTGCTCGAGGAGTTCCTGGGACTGGAGGCCCTGCCCGAGGTGCGGGGCTACTGGGCCGCCTTCGTGGTCCTCACGCTGTTGACGTATCCGTACGTCTATCTGCCGGTGGCAGCCCGCCTCGCGGCCTTGCCCCCGGCGCTCGAGGAGACGGGCCGCTCGCTGGGCCGTAGTCCCGCCAACGTGTTCCGCACGGTCGTGCTGCCGCAGACGGCGGGCGCGATCAGCGCCGGGGCGCTCCTGGTGTTCCTCTACGTGGTGAGCGACTTCGGCGCGGTCGCGATCGTGCGCTACGACACGCTCACGACGCGGATCGAGGCGTCACGCCTGTTCGACCCGACGACGTCGGCCTCGCTCGCGCTCCTGCTCGGTGTCGTGGCGGTCGCCGTCGTCATCGCCGAGCGGGGCGTGAGCCGGCGCCGCGTCCAGACCGAGGCGGTCGCGGCGGGACGGGGCACGTTCCAGGCTCCGCTCGGTCGCTGGAAGGCGCCCGCCCTCGGCTTCGTCGTGCTCCTCGTGGCGAGCGCGCTGGCCGCGCCGGTCTCCGTGCTCGGGCTGTGGGCGTGGCGGGGGGTGCGCGGCGACGCTGCGCGCGACCGCGTCGACCTCGCCGGGATCTGGCAGCCCGCCGTGAACACCGCCGGGATCGCGGTGGTCACCGCTCTCGTCGCCATCGCGATCGTGCTGCCCGTCGCGTATCTCACCACCCGCCACCGCTCCCGCGTCGGCGGCGTGGCGAACGCGTTCGTCGTCGGCGGATTCGCGCTTCCGGGCCTCGTGATCGCCCTCGCGGTGGTGTTCTGGGTGCTGCAGGCGCCCCTCGTCGGCGGGCTGTACCAGACCTTCCCGCTGCTCGTGTTCGCCTACGTCGTGCATTTCGGGGCCCAGGCGATGCGCTCGTCGCAGGTCGCGGTCGGCGGCGTGCCGCGCCGCCTCGACGACGCCGCCCGGTCCCTCGGTGCCGGCCGTTTGCGCCGGCTGCGCACCGTCGACGTGCCCCTGATGCTGCCGGGGCTCGCCGCCGGGGCCGGGCTCGTCCTCCTCTCGACCATGAAGGAGCTGCCCGCGACGCTGCTGCTGGCGCCGATCGGCTTCGAGACCCTCGCCACCCGGATCTGGAGCGCGACCGAGAGTGCGTTCTTCGCCCGCGCCGGCGCCGCCGCGCTCGTACTCGTCGCGTTGTCGGGCGCGCTCACCTGG
>DASUUL010000188.1:0-2324 GCA_036374115.1 Acidimicrobiia bacterium
GGCTCGAGGCCTACGAGTCCGGAAACCGGACGCCACGGCCTCGAGTCTCGGATGGTTCAGAACAGGAAGTTCATCTCCTCGACGATCTTGCGGCCGAGCGCCTCGTCGCCGGCGATGGTGACGGCGCCGGCGTCGAGGATCTCCGCGGGGTCGCCTCGGCCGAGGCCGAGACGCACGAGCGTGTCGACGCCCATCGTGAGGCGCACCGTGGGGTCAGCGGGGGCGGTGTCGAGCGCCCGGGCCCGCCCGTCGGTGACGACGAGGTCGGTGGTGCGCCCGTCCCACGCGAACACCACGGTGGTGCCGTCGGCGGGCTTCACCTTCTTGCCCACCACGTAGGGCAGCGCGCCCTCGATCCGCCCGAGGGCGAGCTCGGCGGCGGCGCCTTCGAGGTCGCCCGGGATCCCGAGCGCGCGCCGGATGTCCTGCTCGTGCGCCCACGAGTCGAAGATCCGGAACGGGAGGAGGTCGCGCACCGTGCCCGGCCCGGCGGGCGTCCACGACTCGGCGGCGAAGTCGTCGTCGGTCATGGCGCGCAGCGCGGCGATTCGGGCCTTGGTGACCTCGCGGAACTCCTCGAGCACCTCCCCGCCGGTACGGCCCCGGCGTGAGTCGACCCACACCTCGTTGGCCTTGCCCATGTCGTTCTTGACGTGGGGGAGCTCGGGCGGGGTGTGGTCCGGAGCGGGCCGGCCCAGGAGCGACGACTCGATGCCGGTGATGTGGCTGACGTTGTCCTGGACGCTCCAGCCGGGACACTCCGTCTCGGTCTTCCACTGCGCTTCGCTCAGCGTCGAGCCGAGCGCCTCGATCGAACCCCACACGTGTTCGAGTGCGTCGACGAGCTCGCGGTCGTGTTCGGTCATGCGGTCTCCCAGTTCGGCCGCGGCAATTCTGCCCCCGAGACGACCGCCCGTGCCCAGGGCGCGAGCAGGTCGAGCAGCTCGTCGGCGTGGGCGCCGAGGGCCTCGACGAGTGGCCGTTCCTGGCGGTCGGTCGCGAGCTCGATCTCGTCGCGCACGCGCCGGCCGGCGTCGGTGATGCGGTCGTCGCCATCGAGCAGCTCGCGGGCGCGCAGTCGCGCTCGTCCGGCGTCGGCCTCGGCGGCGGACCAGCCCATCCCCTCCGGGCCGGCCGACCCGGGATTCGCCTTGGTGCGCCACTGCTCGGTGAGCAGGAGGAGCTCCACGGGGTCGAGGCCGGCGGCGACCCATGCGTTGAGGTGGGAGCCGCCCCGCCGCTCCCGCACCATGTCGCACGCCCGCCAGAGGTCGCCGAGCGGGCTCCCTGGCCACGGCAGGGCGCGCTGGCCGGCGAAGAGGGCGTGACCCTCGGTCGGGGCCGCCTCGACGGCCGGGCGCAGCAACGCGACCGCCCGTTCCAGGCCGGCGGGCTCCGGGCCGAGCTTCCGGGCCAGGTGGGCCGTGGCGGCCTCGAGCCGGGCCGCGAGGAGGGTCTCGGGGTCGGTCACCCGCCAGGCCTCCTCCACTGCCGCGACGACGCGGGCGGGGTGGTTGGGGGCCACCACCGCGGCCGCCACCGCACCGGGGACGCGCCCGAGGGGTGCGATCCGGCTCCCCAGCGAGCTCGCCGCGGGCGAGAGGCCCAACTCGGTGAAGCCGGTGGCCGCCTCGGGCATGAACCAGACCGCGGCGAGGATCCCGTCGGCACGGGAGCGGAGCCGCCGGCTCACCTCGCTGACCCGGGCCTCGGTCGGGGATGCACCGGTGGGCATCGGGGTCACCCGCTGCGCGCGTCGCTGCGCCACGGTCAGGCGCTCTCGGCGTCGGCGGCCGGGACCCACTGCTCCCCCCACACGGACATCGCGTCGACCACGCGGCCGGCCAGCAGCGCCCGCACGATCAACCCCGTCCAGCGGCGCCCGAGGATCTCGACGGCGCGCTCGTACTGCGGGCAGTGGCCTGCGATCTCCCGCGGCGGCGTCATCGGAACGACCCTACCGCCGGAGAATTCTGCGCTTGCGGGAACATCGAGGTGGGCTCCAGCTCCACGAGGCCCAGCAGCTGCTCGCCCCCGGGGGTGTGGGAGATCGACCCCGCCCACACCAACGTCGAGTTCGTCGCCCGCCACCTGCTCTCGCGGGTTCGGGGTCGGTTCACTCGCTTCGAGGGGGCGATCGTGATTCCCGAGAACCCGGCCGACGCCGGCGTCGAGGTCACGATCGACGCCGCCAGCATCGCCACCGGGAACGACGACCGCGACGCCCACCTGCGCAGCCCCGACTTCCTCGACGTCGACCGGTTCCCGACGCTGTCGTTCCGCAGCACCGGGGTGCGGCCGGGAGACGAGCCGGGGCGGTTCCT
>DASUUL010000189.1:0-8374 GCA_036374115.1 Acidimicrobiia bacterium
GCGGGCACGCAACGACCGGACCCGGCGCACGCGGCCTCGCATCGTCTCGAGCACGGCGACGGGCAGGAACCCGAAGGGCACGCAGCTCACCCACGCGAAGTGGGCGGAGTCGACGCGCTGGATCGCCTGGGGGAGGAGCCCCACGCTGAACACCGCGACCACGAGCAGTGCCCGCGCCCGGAACGACGACGGATGGCGGCGCAGTGTCGTGGCGCCCACGTACACGAGGAACGCCACCGCCGCGAGCAGGAGGAAGAACCACACGGTCAGCTGGGCGGCGGTCGACAGGGCCGGCTGCGGCCAGTCGAGCTGGTTGATCGCGCCGGTGCGCTGGAGGAAGCCGTCGAGGTGGTCGGGCGGCGGCGGCACCGGGAGGCGGCGGCCGCCCCGCAGGAAGAACACGGGGTCGAGCACCATTCCCCGGAAGGCGTTGCCGGGCCCGGCGGTGGCGAGGTGGACCACGTACAGCGAGAGGCCGGCGCCCAGCCCCACGAGCAGGCGCTTGACGCGCGGGCGCTCCATGCCCCATAGCAGCACCACGAGCGCGAGGCCGATTGCGACCACGAGATCGAGCCGGTAGAGCAGCGAGAGCGCGAGCACGAAGCCGCCGGTGAGCGCGAGCCGCTGCCCTCGGCGCGGGTCGGGCGTGCGCCGGGCTTCGAGGCCGGCGAGGAGGCCGAGCAGGCCGAGCGCGACCGCGCCCACCCAGGCGAGCGCGGTGAGGCCGATGGGAGGCACGATGATCACGAGCGAGATGAGCGCCCCGAGCACGGCGACGGTGCGGCCCCAGTAGCGGGCGATGCCGTACACGCCGAGCACGATGCCGGCCTGCTGGAGGAGCGCGACCAGACGTTGCACCTCGAGCGTCACGCCGAAGACCTTGTACACGCCCGCGAGCACCCACAGGCTGCCGGGCCCGTAGAGGTGGAGGAAGTCGCGGTTGGGGAAGTCGCCCGCCAGCAGCCGTTCGGGGAAGACGAGCATGAAGCCCTCTTCCATCGGGGGCCCCTGGGTGCGGAGGAGGCCGCGAAGCGGGAGGAGGAGGGCGATCGCGATGATCGAGAGCGCGAGCGCGTTGCGCTGGCGGGGAGTGAGGCGACGCCCGCCCCCGGCGACGACCGGCGCGGTCGCGCCGGCGCCGGTGTGGATGCCCTGGTCGGTGCTGGTCACGGGGCGCCGATGCTATTTCGGCGTGTCCGTATCCGACGTACGGCCGCGTCGATGCCCACGGCGGCCAGCACCACGACGGCGGGTTCGGCGCTGGCCCGGAACCGTTGGGGCGCATACGAGATCGCCACCGCGATGAACACGATCAGGACCAGCGCGAGCAGCGGATAGACGGGCACCCGGCGACGCCGGAGGACGACCACCCCGACGGCCGCGAGCGCGGCCAGGAGCCAGAGCGACGCCATCCCGGTCACGGCCACCCACCGCTCCTGGCCCTCGACGGTGGCGAGGGTGGTGAGCTGGTCGAGCCGGTACAGCCCGGTGATCCGGCCCCAGCGCGCCGCCACCACGACCGGCACCCGGCTCTTGTGGTCGCCGATGTACTCGAGGGCCTCCCGGCGGTGCCGGGTTGCCTCCTCCGACTGGTCGAGGCCCGCACGGCGGGCGCGCTCGGCCGTCGGTCGGGCGCATTCGATGCTGAAGTAGCCGGTGAGCGGTCCGTAGTAGGTGTCGTCACAGTTGGCGATGTTGAGCGTGAGCTCGAACCCGGTCGAGATGAGCACGGGGTTCTCGAAGCGGGCGAGATTGAAGCCGACCCATGGCGCCAGGGTGATCACCGCGGCGCCGCCGGCGGCCCCCAGCCGCACGAGTCGCGCTCGCCGGTCGACCGGCGCCGCCGGCGCCCGCAACACCAGCGGCAGGACCACGAAGGGGAGGAGCAGGATCAGCTCGGCGCGGGTCAGCGCCGCGAGCGCGCACGCAACGCCGAGCGCGACGGCACCGGCGATGGTCGCGTCCCGCCGGTAGCGGTACGCGAGCCACACCGCGAGCGTCGCGGTGAAGATCGCCATTGTCTCCGACATGAGGGCGCCGTCGTGCCACCAGATGTTCGGGTAGACGGCCGCGATCGCGGCCGCCACGAGCCCGACGCGGGGCCCCGCGACCTCGCTCCCGAGCAGCCCGACGAGCACGATCGTGCCCGCGCCGAGCAGGCACGACCACAACAGGTGCGACAGCTCGGTGTCGATGCCGACGAACGAAGGGATCGTCAGCCAGAGCATGTGCAGGGGAGGGTGGTCGGCCGCTTCGACCGCGCGACCGCTGCTGGCCAGCTCGAACGGGGAGATGAAGCCGCGGCCGTCGGCGAGGAGGTTCGCCCCCTCGTGGTAGAAGACCGCGTCGCCCACGAACGTGAAGTCGCGCCGTTCGACGAGCACGTACAGCACGCGCACGATCAGGCCGCCCAGGGCGATGACCGCCAGCCACCGGGCGAAGTTGCGGGGCGTGAGCGTCACCGTGCCCCCGGCGAGGGCGCCATCCGGTGCACGAGGGCGACGAGCGCGACCGCCGCCAGCACCACCAGCGCAGGCTCGGCGGCGATGCGGAACCGCTGCTGGCCGTACGTGGCCATCGCCGTCACCGACACCAGCACGCCCGTCGCCAGCAGCGGCCACAGTCGCACGGCCCGGCGGCGCACCACGAGGACCGCGCCCGCGATCGAGAACGGCAACAGCACCCAGTACATCCAGGTGCCGAGCGTGAGCCAGCTCTCGGGCCGGCCCTCGAGGGTCTCGAACCGGATCTGCTGCCCGGGCCGGAACAGCCCCCACGTCCGGAGCCCGCGCGCTGCCAGCACCACGGGGAGCCGCCCGGTGTGGTCGCGGGCGTACTCGAGGCCCTCGTCGCGGATCTCCGACGACGTCTCGGCCTCGTCGAAGCCGGGGTCGGCGATGTCGAAGCCGGCGAAGCACGCCTCCGCCTGGGGCAGCGTGCGCGCCCGCGGCCCGAGGGTCGAGAACGTCTCCCGCCAGAGCCCGACCTGGTCGCCCGCGTACACCACGTCGCAGTTCGCGCCGTCGACGGCGGTGGCCGCATTGTTGGAGATGGGGACGAACGCGTCGAGGCGGAGGGCGTTGCGCGCGGTCCACGGCACGACGACGGCGCCGGCGGCGACGAGGCCGGTGACGGCGAGCACCACGCGCCGCCGTGGCTCGAGGCGGCGCGCGCCCCACGCCAGCGGGACGACGAGCAGCAGCGCCAGCCCCAGCCCCTCGGCGCGGGTGAGCGCGCTCAGCCCGATCACTGCACCGAGGATCGCGAAGCTCGAGGGCGTGGGCGCGTCGGCGGCCCGGTACGCGAGCAGGAGCGCGATCGTGACCAGCAGCACGTAGGGCGTCTCGGCCATGAGTAGCCCGTCGCTGAGGAACAGCATCGGGTAGACGGCGGCGATGGCGGCGGCGGCGAGCCCGACGGAGGTCCCGCCGACGCGCCGTCCGAGGAGGCCGACGGCCACGACGGTACCGGTGCCCACGAGCGTCATCGCCAGGCGCTGGCCCTCCACGCTCTTCACACCGACGAAGGACACCACCGAGACCGCCGCCGGGAACAGTGGTGGGTACTCGGCCGTGGGGCGCACCACGTCGAGCATCTGGAAGTCGAAGGGGCGGATATAGCCGCGGCCGTCGGCGAGGTTGTTGGCCAACAGGTGATAGGCACTCGCGTCGCTCACGCGCGGCACCTGCGGGTCGACGACGACCACGAACGCGATCCGCACGAGCAGCGCACCCAGTGCGATGACCAGCAGCGCGACGGGAAACAGCCGGGCGCGCGTCGCCAAGGAGGCGCGAGCCGTCTCGCGCGGGACGGCGCTGGGCATGGCTGGAGACTCTAATCCCATTACGCTCACCCGCCGTGACTCGTACGGCCGCGTTGCGGCTCCGGATCAAGGCGACCTATGGGCGTCTGGGCGACGTCGCGCCGTGCACGCATCGCCAGCGCGTCTGGTTGCTCGGGAGTGTCGTGACGGCGTTCGTGCTGCGCTTCGCCTGGGTGCTGTACGCGGCGCGGCCGAACAAGGGCAAGCTCCAAGATCCGACGCTCTACCTGTTCTTCGGGAACCAGATCGCCAACGGCGAGGGATACCGGCTCCTCGGCGGCGAGCCCACGGCGTACTACCCGGTCGGCTACCCGGCCGCGCTCGGCGGTGTGTTCTGGCTCATGAAGCACACGCCGATACCCGACGACTACGAGAAGATGGCGGGTTACTTCAACCTCGTTCTCGGTGTCGCCACCGTCGTGGTGGCCTTCGAGGTCGGCCGTCGACTCTTCGACAACCGCGTCGGCCTCGTGTCGGCGGCGGTGATGGCGCTCTACCCGAACCTGATCTTCCACACGGCCGTCTCGCTCACCGAGACACTGTTCAACTTCCTCGTGATGGCGGCGTTCCTCGTGCTGGTGGCGGGGTCCTGGCGCGAGCGACAGCTCGGGTGGAAACGTCTCGCACTCTTCGGGGTGGTGCTGGGGTTGTCGGCGCTCGTCCGGCCGATCTCGCTGGCGTTCCTGCCTCTCTTGTTGCTCGTGTGGATGCTCGGCGGCTGGGGCTGGCACCGTGCGCTGCGCCAGCTCGGCGTCGTCGTGGTGGGCGCGGTCGTGGTGATCGCGCCCTGGACGGTCCGCAACATCGTCGTCATGAACTCGCCCGTCGTCATCTCGACGAACATCGGCGACAACCTGTGCATGAGCCGCCACCCTGACGCCAATGGCGCCTTCCAGCTCGACTCGCCCTGCTTCCAGGAGGTCGACCCCGACGCCGAGCGGCCCGAGTTCGAGATCGAGCGCAACAGCCGGGCCACCCGCAAGGCGATCGAGTACCTCGTCGAGCATCCGATCGACGAGGTCAGGCTGATCTTCTGGCGCGCCTTCTGGACGCTGCAGCACGATCACGACGGCCTCGACGCCGCCGAGTCGTACCGCGCCACCCCGTTCGTGCCCGATCGGTGGCGCGCCGTGCTCGAGACGACCGCCGACGGCTACTTCTTCGCCACGCTCGTGCTGGGCCTGCTCGCCGTAGGGGCGTTCTGGCGGGAGCCCCGGCGCCGCTTCTTCCTGCTCGCGATGGCGTCGATGGCGGCCCAGCCGCTGGTCTTCTTCGGCGACGTTCGCTTCCACGTGCCGGTGCTGCCCTTCCTCGCCCTCGGCACGGCGGTCACGCTCGTGCGCCTGCACGACGCGCGACCGGCGCGGCCGCGGCCGGTGGGGGAGTCAGCGCCGGCGGGGTGAGCGCGCCACCGCGAACAACACCGGCGTCGTCGGCTCGATCTCGCTGGTCATGAAGAAGTGGGTGTGGTCGAGACCCGAGCCCACCCCCGACTTCGAGCTCCCGAGCACGCGGTAGACCACCGGCAACGCCCGCTCGTAGGCCCACACGTACCAGCGTCGCGGCAGGCGGTGGCGGAGCCGCAGGACGTCGAGCTTCAAGATGCGCTCGCCGCTCTCGCGCCGGGCGGCGAAGTCGGCCTTGAGCTCGGCGTCACCCTCGAGCCCCTTCACCTCGACGTCGCGGAAGAACAGCCGCAGCATCGACGCCAGCTCGGCCGGCTCGAAGAGGTACACGTGGAAGGGGTTCTCGAAGTCGGCGGGCCGGTTGGGCGTGACGACGAACGCGGTGCCGTCGTCGGCAAGCGCGCGTGCCAACTCGGCGACGTGCTTCTCGGGCATCGTGAAGTGCTCGATGATGTGCGACGAGCACACCCAGTCGAATGCCCCGGCGCGCGCCGCCAGCGTCGCGCCGTCCATGCCCGCGAACGACACCTTGGCGCCCCGCCGCCCGCCGGGGCCCCACTCGGCTCCGGCGGCGACCGCGGTGGTTGCGTCGTAGTCGACGCCCAGCACCCAGCGGCCGTCGCCGGCCAGGCGGGCGGTCTCGTCGCCGACACCACAGCCCACGTCGAGCACCGCCCCCTCGCCCAGGCGCGCCACCACCTCGCGGTAGCCGGCGTCGTGGAGGGCGAGGAGGGAGTCGGGGGTCGCCCCCTCCATCGGCCGCTCACCGGTCAGCTTCATCCCTCCCGAGCCTACGTGCGTGGTGGAGTCCGACCCCCACTCCCGGCGACTCCTCACGTACCATTCTTCGGATCATGGAACCTGCGGCCGAGCCCCTGCGCGCGCCCGACCGGGCGAGCCAGATCGCCAAGCTGGGCGATCTCGCCGCCGAGGCCGGCCTGCGCCGCGTGAGCATGCTCGCCTGGCGCGATCTCGACGATCCCGAGGCCGGCGGGTCGGAGGTGCACGCGTCGACCGTCGCCCGCCTGTGGGGCGAGGCCGGGATCGAGGTGACGATGCGCACGTCGTACGCCGCCGGCCACCCGCAGGTGACGTGGCGCGACGGGTACCGCGTCATCCGCAAGGCGGGTCGCTACATGATCTTCCCGCGCGCGGTCTTCAGCGAGATGATGGGTTGGCACGGGGCCCGCGACGGTCTCGTCGAGATCTGGAACGGTATGCCGTGGTTCTCGCCGCTGTGGGCGAGCGGCCCGAGGATCTGCTTCCTCCACCACCATCACGCCGAGATGTGGGACATGACCCTCCCGCCGCGCCTCGCCCGCGCCGGGCGGCTCCTGGAGTCGCGCATCGCGCCGCCGTTCTACCGGCGCACGCCGATCGTCACGCTGTCGGAGTCGTCCAAGCGCGAACTGATCGACGAGATGGGCATGAAGAAGAAGCGCATCACGGTGGTGCCGCCCGGCATCGACCCGATGTTCACACCCGGCGGCGAGAAGTCGCCCACGCCGCTCGTGGTCGCGGTCGGGCGGCTCGTGCCGGTGAAGCGCTACGACTACCTCATCGACGTGCTGGTCGAGGTGAAACGCCGTCACCCCGATCTCGAGGCCGTGATCGTCGGCGAGGGCTACGAGCGCGAAGACCTGGAAGCCCAGCGCCACGAAGCCGGCGCCGAGGAGTGGATCCACCTTCCCGGCCGGATCGACGACGCCGAGCTCGTCGACCTCTACCGGCGGGCGTGGGCGGTTGCGGGCGCGTCGGTACGGGAGGGTTGGGGCATGTGGCTCACCGAGGCCGCCGCGTGTGGCACCACCGGCGTGGCCACCGACATCGCCGGTCATCGCGACGCGGTCGTACCCGACCGCACCGGCATCCTGGTGAGCCGCCGGGACGAGTTCGTGGCCGCGCTCGACGCCGTGCTCGGCGACGAAGCTCGGCGCGCCCGCCTCGCGGCCGGCGCGCTCGAGCACGCGACGCGATACACGTGGGAGGCGACGGCGCTCGGGACGCTCGAGGTCCTGGCCGCCGACGCGATCCGCCGGCACGGTCGATGACGATCGTCGCTCGAGGGCGAGCGACCGCGACGACGACCGGCGACACCCCCGGCCCGTCCGGCCCCGCGCCGCGACCCGGCAGCAAGGCGGTCGGCTACTCCCTGCTCGCGCTGCTGGCGTACGTGCCGGCGCTGTTCACCGCGCCGGGCAAGGTCGCCGCCGACACCAAGCAGTACCTCTACCTCGACCCGGGCCGCCTGCTCGAGCGCGCGCCGTCGATGTGGGACCCCAACATCGGGCTCGGGACGGTGACGCACCAGAACATCGGCTACCTGTTCCCGATGGGCCCGTACTACTGGCTGATGGAGACCCTGGGCTCGCCCGACTGGGTGGCCCAGCGCATCTGGCTCGGGAGCCTCCTCTTCTTCGCCGGTCTCGGCGTCCTCTATCTGATGCGCACGCTCGGCGTGCGCGGCCCGGGGGCGGTCGTGGGCGCGCTCGCGTTCATGCTCAGCCCGTACTCGCTCCACTACGCCGCTCGCATCTCGGTGATCCTGCTGCCGTGGGCGGGGCTGGCGTGGTTGCTGGCGATCATGATCCGGGCGCTGCGGGCCACCGACCGCGGTTGGCGCAGCTGGCGGTATCCCGCCGCGTTCGCGGTGGTGGTGCAGATCGTCGGGGGCGTGAACGCGACGGCCCTCGTGTTCGCGCTCATTGCGCCGTTGATGTGGGTCCCGTACGCGATCTGGGTCCGGCGCGAGGTCGACTGGCGCCGGGCGCTGGTGGCGCTGCTCAAGATCGGAACGCTGACCCTGTTCACGTCGCTCTGGTGGCTGGCGGGGTTGTGGGTGCAGGGCGCGTACGGCATCAACATCCTCCGCTACACCGAGACGGTGAAGACGGTGTCGACCGCCGGAGTCGCGCCGGAGGTGCTGCGCGGGCTCGGCTACTGGTTCTTCTACGGCGGCGACAAGCTCGGCGCCTGGATCGAGCCGGGGCGCTCCTACACCCAGCACCTCTGGCTGATCGCGGTGGGCTTCGCCGTCCCGGCGCTGGCCTTCCTCGCCGCCGCCGGCACCCGCTGGCGCCACCGCGGCACCGCCATCGCACTCGTCGTGCTCGGCACCGTCATCGCGGTCGGCGCCCACCCGTAC
>DASUUL010000190.1:0-7532 GCA_036374115.1 Acidimicrobiia bacterium
AGGAGCACGGGCGCGAAGGCTTCGCCGGCGCCGCCAGCCACCTCTACCGGCTGCACCCCCCCACGGGTTGGGTCCGGGTCGAGGGCCCGCTGCGACCCGCGGCCCTCGACCTCCGGCGGCTGACCGCCGGCGCCGACGACCCGCCGCTCGCGCTGCTCGCCAACGACGACCTCCGGATCGGGTGGTGGTCGCGGCCGGCGGGGCGGGCGGGCTGGTTCCTGCGCGACGCCGACGGCGACCTCCTGTACTTCGTGCACGGCGGCGAGGGCGCGCTCGAGACCGAGTACGGACCGCTCGAGTACCGTTCCGGCGACTTCCTCCTCGTCCCGCGCGGCACCACCCACCGCTTCGCAGCCCGCTCCGTCACCGCGCTGGTGACGATCGAGGCGCTCGAGGGCGCGTTGGGGCTTCCCGACCGGGGGTTGCTCGGCCGCCACGCCCTCTTCGACCCCGCGGTCGTGGAGGTGCCCGAGCCGGCACCGCACGACGAGGCCGGCGAGTTCGAGGTGCGCGTGCTCCGGCGAGGTGCGCTGACGTCGGTGGTGTACCCGTTCCACCCGCTCGACGTCGTGGGATGGAAGGGCGACCTCGCGCCGCTGCGCCTCAATGTCGACGACTTCCGCCCGGTGACGTCGGCGCGATACCACCTTCCGCCGTCGGCACACACGACGTTCGTCGGCGAGCGGTTCGTGGTGGCGACGTTCGCTCCGCGCCCGTTCGAGACCGATCCCGAGGCCCTGCGCGTGCCGTTCTTCCACCGCAACACCGACTACGACGAGGTGATCTTCTACCACCGAGGTGACTTCTTCAGCCGCGCCGGTATCGAGCCCGGCATGGTGACGTTCCACCCGGCGGGCATCCACCACGGGCCCCAGCCCCCGGCCGTCGCCCGGGCCGCCGCGGCCCCGCCCGGGGGCCACGCCGACGAGGTGGCGATCAACGTCGACGCCCGCCGGCCGCTCGCACTGACGGCGGAGGCCGAGGGCGTGCGTGTCGAGGGCTACGACCGCTCGTGGCAGGGCTGACGTGCACCTCGCCGTGCCCATGGAGCCGGCGTCGATTCGTGACTTCTACGCGTTCGAGGAGCACGTGGCGACGGCTCGCCGGGCACGAGGCCTCGACATGGTGGCGGAGTGGTACGACGCGCCCGTCTTCTACTTCTCCAATCCGCACTCGGTGATCGGTCCCGACGCCGTGGTGGCGGCGCCACCGGGCTGCGAGGAGCTCGACTACGAGCTCGAGGTGGCGGCCGTCGTCGGAGCCGAGGGGCGCGACCTCGACCCGGGCGATGCCGAGCGCCACATCGCGGGGTTCACGATCATGAACGACTGGAGCGCACGCGACCTCCAACGCCACGAGATGAGGGTCGGACTCGGCCCGGCCAAGGGAAAGGACTTCGCGACGTCGCTCGGGCCGTGGCTCGTGACGCCCGACGAGCTCGCCGACCGGCGCGCCGGCAATGCGTACGAGCTCGCCATGACGGCACGCGTGAACGGGGTGGAGTACTCGCGGGGCAACCTCGCGGACCTGCACTGGAGCTTCGGCGAGCTGCTCGCCCACGCGTCACGCGGGACCCGCCTCGTACCCGGCGACGTGATCGGGTCCGGGACCTGCGGCACCGGCTGCATCCTCGAGCTGGCACTCGTACACGGCCACGACCGCTACCCGTGGCTCCGGCCCGGCGACGTCGTAGAGCTCGAGGTGGAACGCCTCGGTGTGCTGCGCAACACCGTCGGCGTGCGCACCGCGGACGGGGCGGTTATCCCTGACCGAGGCGCCGCTGGAGGGCGGTGAGCTCCTCGAGAAGAGCCGGCGGCAGCTTGTCGCCGAGCTCGTCGAAGTGCTCCTCGATGAGCGGGATCTCGTTGATCCACTCGTCGTGGTCGACGTGCACCGCGGCGGCGACGTCCTCGAACGGCACGTGGAGCTCCTCGATGTCGAGCTCGCCGGCATCGGGCACCCGGCCGATCGGGGTCTCGAGTGCGCCGACCGCTCCCTCGCAGCGCTCGAAGATCCACTTGAGCACGCGCGAGTTCTCGCCGAAGCCCGGCCACACGAAGCGACCCTCGTGGTCCTTGCGGAACCAGTTCACGCCGTAGATCCGGGGCAGCTTCGCCGCATCGGTGCGCTCGGTCATCGTGAGCCAGTGGGCGAAGTAGTCGGCCATGTGGTAGCCGCAGAACGGCAGCATCGCGAACGGGTCGCGCCGGAGGGCGCCCACGGTGCCGGCGGCGGCGGCCGTCTTCTCCGAACCCATCGTCGCGCCGATGAACACGCCGTGACGCCAATCGCGTGCCTCGAACACGAGCGGCACCGTCGTCGCCCGCCGTCCGCCGAAGAGGAACGCCGAGATCGGAACGCCATTGGGGTCTTCCCACTCCGGTGCGATCACGGGGCACTGGCCGGCAGGCACGCAGAACCGCGAGTTCGGGTGCGCCGCGGGAGTGTCGGACTGGGGAGTCCAGTCGTTGCCGCGCCAGTCGGTGCAGTGAGCGGGAGGCTCGCTCATGTCCTCCCACCACACGTCGCCGTCGTCGGTGAGCGCCGTGTTGGTGAAGACCGTGTTGCGCTCGAGCGTTCGCATCGCGTTCGGGTTGGTCTTCATATTGGTGCCGGGCGCGACGCCGAAGAAGCCGAACTCGGGGTTGATCGCGTACAGGCGCCCGTCGTCACCGAACTTCATCCACGCGATGTCGTCGCCGATGGTCTCGGCCTTCCACCCCGGGAGCGTCGGGATCATCATGGCGAGGTTCGTCTTGCCGCACGCCGACGGGAACGCCGCCGCGAAGTAGTGGCTGCGGCCTTCGGGGTTGGTCAGCTTGAGGATGAGCATGTGCTCGGCGAGCCAGCCCTCGTCGCGGGCGATCACCGAGGCGATCCGCAGCGCGAAGCACTTCTTGCCGAGGAGGGCGTTGCCGCCGTAGCCGGAGCCGTACGACCAGATCTCGCGCGTCTCGGGGAAGTGGACGATCCACTTCTCGTCGTTGTTGCAGGGCCACGGGACGTCGGCCTCGCCCGGCTCGAGGGGGGCCCCCACCGAGTGCATGCAGGGGACGAAGTCGCCGTCGTCGCCGAGCACCTCGAGCGCGCCGGTCCCGGCGCGCGTCATCGTGCGCATGCTCATCGCCACGTAGGGGGAGTCGGTGATCTCCACGCCGATGTAGGAGAGGGGCGAGCCCAGCGGGCCCATGCTGAAGGGAACGACGTACATCGTGCGGCCCCGCATGGAGCCCCGGAACAGCTTCGCCAGGTGGGCGCGCATCTCGGTCGGTTTGCGCCAGTTGTTGGTGGGGCCGGCGTCCCCCTCGCGCTCGGAGCAGATGAAGGTGCGGTCCTCCACTCGCGCGACGTCGCCGGGGTCGGATGCCGCCCAGTACGAGCCCGGCCGGCGAGCGGGATCGAGCTCCGTGAGCGTTCCCGCCTGCACCAGCTGCTTCGCCAGGAGGGCGAACTCCTCGTCGGAGCCGTCGCACCAGTGGACCTGCTCGGGCTGGCAGAGCTCGACCGCGTCCTCGACCCACCGCAGCAGGCCCTGGTTGTTGGTGGGCGGGGCGTTGAGTGCGATGGACACGGGACGACTCCTTTGCGGGGAGACCAAAAAGCCTATCGGTGGGTCCGGGAAGCGACCCAACCGTGCCGATTGCCCACGGGTTAGCGTTCCCACGTGAGCTGGCTGGCATGGATCGTGGTGGGGTTCGTCGCGGGAGCGTGCGCCAAGGCGGTCACCGGGGTGCGCGGGGCGGGGTGCCTGGGGACGATCATCATCGGCATCCTCGGCGGGCTGCTCGGCGGCCTGATCTTCAAGCTCGCCGGCGGAGAGGGCATCAACGAGTTCAGCTTCTACTCGTTGCTGGTGGCGTTCGTCGGCGCCACCGTGCTCCTCTTTCTCTGGGGCATCCTCACCGGCGGCAGCCGGGACCGGGACCGCTACCCCTAGGCGCCCGTCGAGGACCCGGGTCGGGTGGGGCTACACCTCGGCGCCGGGGAGGCCCATGTCGCGCTCGGCGCCGATGCGAATCCGCGTGGCCCGCCCGGCGTCGTCGAGCTCGAACACGACCCGCTGGCCCTGGCGCAGCAGGCGGAAGATCGACCCGTCGAGGGCGTCGAGGGCGAGGGTGAAGCGCTCCTCGTCGGTGTCGCGGATCACGATCCCTTCCCGGGTCCGAGGGTCGTAGCTGGAGACGACTCCCTGCATCTCGCTAGGTCGCCGTCCTTCCACACATCTCTGCCGTCCTGGTCACGGCTTCTGCACCTTCCCCGCCCGCAGGCAGGAGGTGCACACGTGGATCCGGCGGGGAGCGCCGTTCACGATCGCCCGCACCCGCTGCACGTTGGGGTTCCAGCGCCGCTTCGTGCGGCGGTGGGAGTGGCTGAGGCGCATGCCGAAGCGCGGATGCTTGCCGCACACCTCACAGACGGACGCCATCGGAGAACCTCACAACGCTCGGGAAGACCGCAAACGATAGCAGTCGGACCACCGGCTTCGGCATGTGACGCCGGTAACATCGCCCCACCATGGGGACGGCTCTGGAGCGACTCGACGCGGCTGACCTCCGCGGCATCGTCGTCGCCTATCGCGACGCGCTCCGGGCGCACCAGGAGGAGCTGAACCGGCTCAATGTGTACCCGGTGCCCGACGGCGACACCGGCACGAACATGGCGCTCACGCTCGAGTCGGTGGTCGGGGAGCTCGAGGCGGCCGAGGACATGGCGGAGGTGTGCCGTGCCGTCGCCCACGGCTCGCTCATGGGGGCGCGCGGCAACTCGGGCGTGATCCTCTCGCAGATCCTGCGCGGCCTCGCCGACACGTTCTCGGGCCTCGACCAGGCCACCGCCGCCGACCTCGTCGCCGCCCTGCGGCGCGGCGCCGACGCCGCCTACCAGGCGGTGCTCCGGCCGGTGGAGGGCACCATCCTCACCGTGGTGCGGGAGGCCGCGGAAGCGGCCGAGGCGGCTCAGGGCGACGGTGCCGCCGATCTCACCGGTGTGCTCGAGCGGGCCGAGCTCGCCGCCCACGCTGCCGTGGCGCGCACGCCCGACCTCCTCCCCGTGCTCAAGGACGCCGGCGTCGTCGACGCGGGAGGACGTGGCTTCGAGCTGCTCCTCGACGCGTTCTTGCACGTGGTCACGGGCCGCCCCGTGCCCGCGCCGGAAGTGGTCGCGACCCCGCCGGCCGTCGAGGCTCATCTCCACGGCGAGGAAGTGTCGTCGCTGCGCTACGAGGTCATGTACCTGCTGCACGC
Organism: Acidimicrobiia bacterium; assembly: GCA_036374115.1. Lineage (GTDB taxonomy): Bacteria > Actinomycetota > Acidimicrobiia > IMCC26256 > JACDBD01 > JACDBD01. The sequence goes on from DASUUL010000190.1 coordinate 5,244, forward strand.
CGACGACGCCATGATCCCGGCCTTCAAGGAGACCTGGGGCGCGCTCGGCGACTCGATCGTCATCGTCGGCGGTGACGGCATCTGGAACTGCCACGTCCATACCAACGACATCGGCGCGGCGGTGGAGGCCGGGATCGAGGCGGGGCGGCCGGCGAAGATCCGCGTCACCGACCTGATCGAGGAGGTCGAGGAGGAGCAGTGGGTGCGTGAGCACGCGGCCGGCGCCGAGCCCGGCGGCGTGAGCGACCCCGGCGACGGCACCGGCGCCGAGCCCGTGACGACCGCCGTGGTCGCGGTCGGCGTCGGTACCGGCGTGCAGCGCCTGTTCACGAGCCTGGGCGTGCACCGGATCGTGGCCGGCGGGCAGTCGATGAACCCGTCGACGGCACAGATCCTCGAGGCGGTCGACACCTGCCCGGCCGACTCCGTGATCGTGCTCCCCAACAACAAGAACATCGTGCCCGTCGCCCAACAGGTCGACGACCTGTCGGAGACGCGGACCGTCGAGGTGGTGCCGACGCACGCAGTGGTCGAAGCCCTCGCCGCGCTCGTGACCTACGACCCGCAGGCACCCCTCCAAGCGAACCTCGCCTCGATGCACGAGGCCATCGACCGCGTCCGCACGGGCGAGGTCACCCAGGCCGTGCGCGACAGCGTCGCCGAGTGCGGAAAGATCGCGATGGGCGACTGGATCGGCATCACCCGTGACGGCATCGCCGTGGTCGCCGGCTCGGCGGTAGAAGCCGCCATCGAGCTCGTGGACCGCCTCGTCGACGACGAGAGCGAGCTCGTCACCGTGATCATCGGCGCCGAAGCCCGCCCGGCCGACCGCGCCCGCCTCGAGGAGCATCTCGCCGACGCGCATCCCAAGGTCGAGATCGAGCTGCACGACGGCGACCAGCCGCTCTACCCGTTCCTCGTCGGCGTCGAGTAGGGGATTCACGACGGCTCGCACACTTCGAGATCTTCAGAGCTCGCCGCTGGACGCACTCGGCGTCGCGCCCAAGCTGCGTGAGCGGCTCGCGCTCATGGACATCGAGACGGCCCTCGACCTGCTGCAGCACTACCCGCGCCGCTACCACGACCGGACCCAGCGCGCCGAGATCGCCGAGCTCGCGATCGGCGACGAGGCGACCGTCTTCGCCGAGGTGCGGCGCATCCGCCTGCGGCGCACCCGGAACCGCCGTCCGATCGTGGAGGCCGTGGTCTACGACGGCACCGATCTCCTCAACATCGTGTTCTTCAATCAGCCGTGGCGCGAGCGCCAGCTCTCCGAGGGGACGGAGGCCGCGTTCTTCGGCAAGCTCGAGATGTACCGAGGCAAGCGCCAGATGACCAACCCGGTCGTCGACGTGCTCGAACGCCTCGGCGAACGCACCGGGGTGATCGTGCCGGTCTACCCGCAGTCGGGGAAGGCCGATGTCTCGACCTGGCAGCTGCGGCCGATGGTGGGGACCGCACTCGACTGGGCCGGCGAGCTCGCGGAGCCGCTCGAAGCGGAGCTGCGGCGCGAGCTCAAGCTCGTCGACCGCACGTGGGCGTACCGTCACGTGCACCAACCCGCTGATCTCGAAGAAGCGCGCCGCGCACAGCGCCGCCTGCGCTTCGACGAGTTCCTGCGCATGCAGATCGGGCTCGTGGCGCGCAAGCGTGCCTTCGAGGCCGAGGAGTCAGGCATCCGTCACCGGCGCGACGGGTCGCTCGTGGAGGAGTTCCTCCGCCGTCTGCCGTTCGCGATCACGCCGGACCAACGGCGGGCCGTCGACGAGATCGCCGCCGACATGGCCGGCCCGTCGCCGATGCACCGACTGCTCCAGGGCGAGGTCGGCTCGGGCAAGACCGTCGTCGCGTTGACGGCGTTGCTGCTGGCCGTGCAGGGCGGCTACCAGGGCGCGTTCATGGCGCCGACGGAAGTGCTGGCCGAGCAGCACTACCTCGGCTCCCGCGAGCTGCTCGCCGGGCTGAGCGTGCCGTCGGACGCGACGCTGACGGGGGAGCGGCCGGTCACCGTGGCGCTGCTCACGAACCGGACGAGCGCCGCCGACCGCCGCCGGATGGCAACCGAGCTCGCGTCGGGCGAGATCGACATCGTGGTCGGGACGCACGCCCTCATCTACGGAGAGGTGGAGTTCGCGCGCCTCGGGCTCGCGGTCATCGACGAACAGCACCGCTTCGGTGTCGAGCAACGCGCACTGCTGCGCGGCATGGGACGGGAGCCGGACGTGATGGTGATGACCGCCACACCGATCCCACGCACGGCGGGGTTCTTGATCTACGGGGACCTCGACA
>DASUUL010000191.1:0-2211 GCA_036374115.1 Acidimicrobiia bacterium
GGGCCGCGCCGAGCCGGCGGGCGGCACCGGCGTTCACGACGATCGCGGTGAGGTGGTGCGCGGTGACGTCGTGCAGTTCGCGGGCGAGCCGCTCCCGCTCGGCCTCGGCGGCCCGCCGCTGCTCCGCCTCGGCGGCCAGCAGCCGGGCGGCGGCCGCCGCGCGGGCACGCTGCCAGCGGCCCCGGTTGGCGCCGAGCGCGGCGACTGTCGTGTAGACGATCACGACGAGACCCACGCTCCAGCCGAAGTCGGGCTCGTCGATGAGCGCGAGCAACGCGATCCACATGATCACGAGCACGACCACCGCGGTGACCGCGTAGCGGGCCGGCCGCAGCGCCGCGAGTGAGTACAGCACCACCAGGTCGGCGAGCCCGATGAGCGCGAGGACGTCGGTGGGCAGCGCGATCGTGCCGATGGCCGCCGCCACGACGCAGACGACGAGCGCCGGCACCGGCGCCCGTCTCCGCCAGCCGAGCGCGACGGCGATGACCACCGTGATCACCACGGCGCCGGCCGCGTCGAACGGGTCTGGCGCCTGGGTGAAGACGTACGGGGCCACCGGCCACACGAGGATCTGCCCGACCCCCAGGAGGACGGGCAGCCACCAGATCCGAAACGCAGTCATACTGCTCAAGACCCTACGGGCTGCCCGTCCCGGAAATCGTCATCGGGCCGACGGAAGGAACCTCCACCCAGGGGTGGAGCGCTGTCGATGCGCTCGCTCCGCTCGCGGCCCTCGGGGCCTTCGAGGCGTCACCTTCCCTTGTCGCTTCGCTCCACTACGCTCCTCGGTCCAGGCGACGCCGGCCCCGAGGTCACATCGACGCGACGTCGGCCTGCTTCGCGCGCACGGCCTCGGCGGCCTCCTTCAGCGCTGCCAGTTCGGCGTCGGTGAGCGGGGTCTCGACGACCTTCTTCACGCCGCCGGCGCCAAGCTCCGCCTCGACGCCCAGGTAGACGCCGGAGATGCCGTACTCGCCGTCGACCCAGGCGCAGGTGGGGATCACCGCGCCCGAGTCTTCGGCCACGGCACGCGCCATGCGGGCGGCGGCCGCCGACGGCGCGTAGTACGCCGACCCGGTCTTGAGCAGCCCGACGATCTCGGCACCGCCGTTGCGGGTGCGCTGCACCAGTTCCTCGATCTTGGCGGCGTCGAGCACGTCGGCCAACGGCTTGCCGTCGACGGTGCAGCGCGAGGGCACCGGCACCATCGTGTCGCCGTGCGACCCGAGCGTGAGCGTCTTCACCGAGGCGACCGGCACGTTCAGCGTCTCGGCGACGAAGTGGGTGAAGCGGGCGGTGTCGAGCACACCCGCCTGCCCCAGCACCCGGCTCTTCGGGAAGCCGGTGGCGATCTGCGCCAGCGCGGTCATCTCGTCGAGCGGGTTCGACACGACGATGACGACGGCGTTGGGCGCGTACTTGGCGACGTTCTCCGACACGCCACGGACGATCTTGGCGTTGACCTCCAGGAGGTCCATCCGGCTCATGCCGGGCTTGCGCGGCAGGCCGGCGGTGATCACGACGATGTCGGACCCCTCGATGACCTCGTAGCCCTCTCCGCTCGCGGAGGTCGTCCTGCCCACCACGCGCGTCTCGAAGCCCTCGATCGACCGGGACTGGCTCATGTCCAGTGCCAGGCCCTCCGGCTTGCCCTCGACGATGTCCGTGAGCACCACCGTCTCGAAGATGTCGTACTCGGCCAGGCGCTGTGCGGTCGTGGACCCGTAGAAACCGGCACCTACGACGGTGACCTTCTTGCCCATGTAACCTCCCGGTGACAATCCACTAGCGACCCTAGCCGCACGCCACGGGCCGCGCCGCGAGGGGCAGGTCCGTGTGACCTGCACGCCTCGGGCATGCTGAGGTCCGATGAACCGCGACACGATCATCCGGAACTCGGCGCTCGGCATGGTCGCCGGCGGTGGCCTGCTGGTCGTCGCCGCGTCGATGGGGCCGGCCACCTGGCGGCAGGGCGAGGCGCACGCGAAGCCGGCGGTGGCCGTCCTGGTCACGATCCTCCTGCTCGGGCCGTTACTGTCCGCGATCACCGCGACCACCACGAACCGTCGCCTTCCGGCGGCGGTCGCGGCCGTGGGCTCGGCGGTCGCGGCGGCGCTCGCGGTCGCCGCGGCGAACGGCGAGGCGACCCGCGACGGCCTCGCCCCGGGCGGCCCGCTCGCCGCCGTCGGTGCCACGCTCGCCGCCGGG
>DASUUL010000192.1:0-5682 GCA_036374115.1 Acidimicrobiia bacterium
AGGCCGCGCCGACGCTCCCCGCGGGCCGGCGGTCGGTGCTCTATGCCGTGCGCCGTCGCGGCGAGGCCACTGCGGAGCAGATCGCGGAGCAGCTCCGGATGACCGTGAGTGGGGCGCGCCAGCACCTGAGCGCGCTGGCCCGCGACGGTCTCGTCGACACTCACGAGCGGCCCGCACCCGCGCCTCGCCGTGGCCGGCGCACGCTCGTCTACTCCGTCACGCCCGCCGCCGACGGGCTCTTCCCGAAGGCGTACGGCGAGCTCACCAACGAGCTGCTCGGCTACGTGGCCGACGCCGACCCCGCCATGCTCGAGCAGCTGTTCGCCCGGCGCCGGGAGCACCGCATCGCCAACGCCCGAGCGCGCCTGGAGCGCAAGCGCACGCTCGGCGCCAGGGTCGCCGAGCTGACTCGCATCCTCGACGAGGACGGTTATCTCGCCACCTTCGAGAAGCAAGCGCCGGGGCGGTACCTGGTCGTCGAGCAGAACTGCGCGATCTGGGCCGTGGCCCAGCGCTACGGGCAGGCGTGCACGAGCGAGATCGACTTCATCCGGGCGGTGCTCCCCGAGGCGACCGTCGAGCGGGTGCAGCACATGGTCGCGGGGGAGCGGCGCTGCGCCTACGAAGTCGTGGCACGGTGACCGACGAGCTCGCCGGTCTCGACGCCGACCAGGTTCGCCGGCTGCTCGGCCTCGAGCCCCACCCCACGTGCGGATTCGTGCGCATCAGCTTCGTCGCCGGCGAGTACATCGCCCCCGGCGGTCTCCCGGAGCCGTTCACGGCCGGCCGCCCCGCGGGCTCCGCTCTGTATTTCATGGTCACGCCGGACGCGCCCGTGCACCTGCACTGCATCCGCAACGACCAGCTCTACCACCGATATCTCGGCGATCCTCTGGAGGTGCTGCTCCTCTATCCCGATGGATCGCACGCGGTGGAGATCGTGGGGCCCGACATCCACGCCGGCCACCGGCTCCAGCTCCTGCTCCCGGGCTCGATGTTCCATACGGCGCGACTCGCCCGGGGGGGCCGGTGGTTCCTCGGCGCGAGCACCGAGTGGCCGGGAGTCGATCCCTCCGACGTCGTGGTCGGCGACGTCGACGAGCTCGCCGAGCAGTATCCGGGCGCGGCGTCGCTGCTCCGCGAGTTCGCCTGACCTCTTCGCCCGGCGTGACGCCGTGGCTCCTACCCCGGCTCGAGCTCGATGCCGGGGTAGAGCGGGTCGCGCCCGAGCAGTTCGCCGGCACGGGCGCGAGCGGCGCCGGCAACGACGTCGTCCATCTCGAAGCGTACGAGCGACGGTCGACCTCGGTTCGGTCCCGATGGGATCACGCCGGGTGAGGCTGCGTCGAGCACGCTCGCCACCAGGTCCGCGATCTCGCGCATCTCGTCCGTGCCCATGCCCAGGGTCGTGAGCGCCGGCGTGCCGAGACGGAGCCCACTCGTGTACCAGGGCCCGTTCGTCTCGTCGGGGAGGACGTTGCGGTTCAGGGTGATGCCTGCGGCGCGGAGCGCGGCTTCGGCCTGCCGGCCGTTCAGCCCGAAGGGCCGCACGTCGACGAGGACCAGGTGGTTGTCGGTACCGCCCGTGACCACGGCGACGCCCGCGCGCATGAGCGCGTCGGCGAGCGCGCGGGCGTTGTCGATCACCGCGGCGGCATACCCTGCGAACGACGGGTCGGACGCCTCGGCCAGGGCGACCGCCTTCGCTGCCATGACATGGGGCAGGGGACCACCCAACACCGACGGGCAACCGCGGTCGACGAACTCGGCGAGGGGGCCGTCGCACAGCACGAGCCCGCCCCGCGGGCCGCGTAGCGTCTTGTGCGTGGTGGTCGTGACGACGTGGGCGTGCGGAACGGGGTCGTAGTCGCCGGTGAGGGCCTTGCCCGCGACCAAGCCGGCGAAGTGCGCCATGTCCACCATCAGCGTGGCCCCGACCTCGTCGGCGATCTCGCGCATGATCCGGAAGTTGACCAGCCGCGGGTACGAGCTGTAGCCGGCGACGAGGATCAGCGGCTGCTCCTCGTGTGCCAGGCGCCGGACGTCGTCGTAGTCGAGGCGCGACGTGGAGGGGTCGACCCCGTAGGACCGGTGGCGGAACAGCTTTCCGGAGATGTTGGGCCGGAAGCCGTGCGTGAGGTGGCCGCCAACTCGAGCGACATGCCGAGCAGCGTCTGGTTCCCGAGCTCCCGGCGCAGGGCCTCCCAGTCGCGATCCGTGAGGTCGTTCACATGCCGCGCCCCGAGCCGATCGAGGGCCGGCGACTCCACCCGCTGCGCGAGCACCGCCCAGAAGGCGACGAGATTGGCGTCGATCCCGCTGTGCGGCTGTGCATAGGCGTGTTCGGCGCCGAACAGCGAGCACGCGAGGGCGTCGGCGCGGGACTCGACGGCGTCCACGTTGTCGCACCCGGCGTAGAGGCGGTGGCCGGGGGCGCCTTCTGCATACTTGTCGCTCAGCCAGTTCCCCATTGCCAGCAGCACGGCCGGGCTGGCGAAGTTCTCGCTCGCGATCAACTTCAGGTGGCTTCGCTGATCGGCCAACTCTCGAACCACGGCGTCGGCGACGCTCGAGTCGACCCGCGCGACCGCATCGAGGGCGGCGGCGAAACCCACGGTCTCGAGGGAGATGCCCTCGGTCGGGACGCCGATGCGGGAGAGATAGGTCTGGAGCAGCGTGCCGGTCGCCATGGTTCGGGCTCCTTGGTCTGGACGGCCCAGGCGTTCGGCGCGGCGTGGAGGTCGCTCCCCGGTGGTCGGTTCCACCTCACAACGCCAGTCACGACCTCGCCGGCAAGCGTACGGCGGAGGCGCAGTGGTGTCGATGGACGGTCCTCAGGCCCGGGCCGGGCCGGCAAGGTCGGCACCACGGGTCTCGGGCATGCCCAGGAGGCACAGCATCGAGCACGCGCACGCGACACCGAGGCCGACCATCATCTCGGTGACGCCCACGACCGGGGCCAGGACGCCGACGACGAGGAGACCGAGCGCGCCCCCGACGGTCTGGAACGAAAGGACGAAGGAGTGCATGGTGGGGCGGACCTCGGTCGGGAAGAGCTCGGCGACGTAGGCGCCGATGACCGGCCACTGCGCACCTTGCGCGAGCACCGCCAGCCAGAAGCCGACCGCGAACAGCGCTTCGCCGCCCCCGAAGATCACCAGCACCGACGCGCCCATGCCCGCGAGCGCGAGGGCGGTGCCGGGTCGTCGCCCGATCCGGTCGCTGATGCGCCCGCCGAACAACAGCCCGACGGTGCCGAACGGCGCGCTGGCCACGATGACGAGCGTGTACCGGCCCGACCAGTGGTAGACGTTGCGCGCCAGGTCGGACGCGTAGAGCAGCGCGGCGGTCTGGGTGGCCCCGTACATGAGCTGGATGACGCTGAGCCGCCAGATCCACGGCCGGAAGCGGCCGTCGACCGTGGGCCAGAACCCGGTGATGCGATGGGCGAGGCGAGCCCGCTCGAACGCCGCCGTCTCGGCGAGGTGCCGGCGCAGGTAGGCCACGAGCGGCATCAGCGCGAGCGGCCAGACGTACAGGATCCGCCATCCGAGCTCCGAGTTCTCGAACAGCAGCAGGATGGCCACGCTCCCGCTGCCCAGCCCCGCGATCGCGCCGAGCACGGCGAGCGCGTTGCCGCGCCGGTCGTCGCGCACCTCCTCGGCGATGGCGGTGGTGGCGACCGTGTCCTCGGTCTCGAGGAACACGCGCATGACGCAGGAGAATGCGACGAACGCGGCCAGCGACCACGAGATGGCGGTCAGGGCCGTGGCGATCGTGAAACCGGCCATCGACACGAGCAGGAGACGGCGGCGGCCGAGCTCGTCGGCGAGCCTCACAACCGGGATGGCGCCCAGGCCGGCGAGCTGCACGATCGCTGCGCCGATCGCGAAGGCCGACGTGGAGACGCCGAGGCCGGCCGCGATCGTCGCCGCCCCCACGGTGATGAGCGCGCCGGAGTAGCTCTCGAAGTAGCCGACGAGCATCAACGGCCGCAGGATGCGCCATTCGCGTGGGCTGAAGGGGACGAGCCTCGACACCTGTGACCACCGGCCCACTTGGGAAGTCTCCTCGGCCCGGAACAGCAGCGGGGTGATCGGGGTGCTAAGACGGTTGACTTACTAAGTCGGGTGTCTTAGGCTTCGTGCCGTGGCCGGAGAACGGGGAACCCGCGAGCTGCTCATCACGGTGGCGGAGCGGCTGTTCGCCGAGCGGGGCATCGAGGCCGTCTCCTTGCGTGAGATCGGCGCCGCCGCCGGCCAGCGCAACAACTCGGCGGCCCAGTACCACTTCGGCAGCCGCGACGGGCTCGTCGACGCCATCTTCGATACCCGCATGGCGCCGATCGACGAGCAGCGGCGAGCGATGGTCGCCGACCTCGGGGCGGAGGGGGCGACCTCCGACCTGCGTGCGCTGTGCGAGGCGTTCGTGGTGCCGCTGGCGGCGGCCGCCGAGGCGCAACCGGGCCCGTCGTGGTACGCGCGCTTCCTCGCGCAGGTGGTGTTCGACCCCGGCTTCGAGCTCCTCGCCCGCCGCCGGCTGCCCGTCACCACCGGGCTCCGCCAGGTGCTCGGCCTGCTCGACGGGCACCTCGATCACGTCCCCCGTCCCCTGCGCGCCGAGCGCCTCCAGCTCGCGGCCACGCTCGTGGTCCACGGCCTGGCCCAACGCGAACGCGTCCAGCAAGCCGCCCGCGACGCGGACACCACCGCGCCGGCGGTGTTCGTCGCCGACCTCGTCGACGCCATGGTGGGCGTGCTCTCCGCTCCCGTCTCGCCCGCGACGACGCGGGAACTTCGTGCGACGAGCCGTCGTACCGCCTGATCACGAACTCGAGGAGACCCGCCCATGCCCGTCGCAACCCACTTCGGTCCCCGGGCCGTCACGACGCCCCGTACCTCGTACGGCTCCTTCGACGTCGGGCCCGTCGGCACGTGCCTCGGGGCCGAGATCCAGGACGTCGACCTGAGCCGGCCCGTTGGTGCCGATCTCTGGGGCGACCTGCATCAGGCGCTCCTCGACTGGAAGGTGATCTTCTTCCGCGACCAGGACATCACCGCCGAGCAGCACCGCGACCTCGCAGCGCGCTGGGGCGAGCTCGAGGTGCACCCGTTCCTCCCCGCCGGCGACCTGCCCGAAGTCGTCCGCTTCGCCAAGGACGACGCCTCCAAGGGCGTGGAGAACATCTGGCACAGCGACGTCACCTGGCGCCAGGTGCCGTCACTCGGATCGGTCCTGCGCGCCGTCGAGGTGCCACCGGTTGGCGGTGACACGTTGTGGGCCGACATGGCCGCCGCCTACGACGGGCTTCCCGATGACGTGCGCGCTCGCATCGACGGCCTCACCGCCGTCCACGACTTCGCCGGTTCGTTCGGCCAGGCGATGGACGCCGCCGAGCTCGAACGGATGCGGGAGCAGTATCCGCCGGCCGAGCATCCGGTGGTTCGCACGCACCCCGAGACGGGCCGGCGCGCCATCTACGTGAACGAGATCTTCACCAGCCACATCGTGGGCCTCGAGCGGGGGCAGAGCGACGAGCTGCTGCGCTTCCTCTGCGCACAGGCGCGCATCCCCGAGTACCAGTGCCGCTTCCGCTGGGCGTCGGGGTCGATCGCGTTCTGGGACAACCGCTCGACCCAGCACTACGCCGTCTCGGACTACTGGCCCGCCCGCAGGGTGATG
>DASUUL010000193.1:0-5674 GCA_036374115.1 Acidimicrobiia bacterium
GTCGAGCGGGGTGCCGTCGAGGTTCGGCTCGACGACGTGGGCGAACCCGGCAAGGTCGAAGGAGATGTCGAGCGTGCCGGAGGTGCGCTCGGCCTCGGTGACGGTGTGCGTGAGCACGATGTCTCGGCACAGCGAGGGCACGTGGGCGGTCCGGTCGCCGGGCAGCCAGGCGAGCGGCCCGAAGTCCTCGATGAGGTGCTGCTCGACGTGATCGATGAGGGTCTCGACCAGCTCCTTGTCGGCGTGGCCGAGCCGCTCGACGACGCGGGCGTCGAGGGCTTCGGATGACACGACGACGGCTTCGGCAGCGGCGTCGAGGAGCACCTGTTCGATCTCGGGGGCGGTGGGGAGCGGCAGCCTGCGCAGGCGCCGCGCGTACGCGTCGCGGTCGAACGACCGGTCGTCCAGCGCGTCGGTGACCGTCCGTCCCAGCGCGATGGTGAGCTGGGCGAGCACGGCATCGTGGTCGATCCCTTGGCCTGCGAGGCGTTGCGCAGTCTCCCAGACCTCGGGAGGCTCGCCCGACACCATCTGCTCGATCAGCAGGTGGCGCAGGAGAAGGTGCCCGGTGTCGCTGATCTCGAAGCGCTCAGCGATCATCTGCCGGCGCTCGTCCTCGTCGGCGGCCTCCCACGCCTGGGGGTCAACGTTCGGACCGAACACGAGCTCCAGGGGTCCACCAGCCATCGCGCCGACCGTAGCCGTGAGGGCCGTGCGGTCGAGGCGCGGATGCCGCCCTGGCTCAGGTGTCGAGCAGCCCGGGGAGGAGACGCTCTTCGTGGACGATCCGCCGGTGGCTGTCGAATGCCCGCTGCAGCCGGGGATCCCACGGCGTGCGCGGTGCGGGCTGGTGGTCGCGCGGGAGGTCGACGCCGTCCGCACCGGCGGCGTCGACTGCGGCGAGGTAGTCGTCGGCGCCCATGCGCCAGGGTGTGAGGCCGAGGGCGTGCATCCGGGCACAGATGGCGAGGCCGGCGGCGTCGAAGTCGCCGTGGTAGCGCAGCCGGGCGCCGGCAGCCGTGAGCTGGTCGATGAGCAGGCGAACCGCACCCGACGGGTTGCCGTTCGCGGCGATCACGGCCGTCGCCGATCCCGACTGGGCGGCTGCCTCGGCGATCCGCGGGTTCTCGACCACGAGGATGTCGGCGCCTGGCGTGGGCGTGACCGGGTGGGTGCGGAGGGCGAGCTGGCTGAGGTGCAGTGGCAGCCCCAGCGACGTCGCGTGCGCGACCAGCGGGGCGAGCCCGCACGAGGGCGTCAGCGGCACGCGCCACGCGAGCACCGGCGCCGAGGTGAGGTCGAGATGTGCCCCCGCCCTCTCCCACAGCTCTCGGGCTCGGGCAGCCCCGAGCCGATGCGCCAGGGCGCGGGTGGCCGCAGCCTCGAGTCGCGTGCCGGTGTCGAGGGCGTGGGCCGAGCCGAAGAGCTTGGCGGCGAGATCGACGCGACCGACCGGTCCGTCGCCGTCCCGTTCCGCCGTGCCCTCGAGATGGTCGATCACCGTCCGGACCGACCGGACCAGCGCCACTGCGGCGTCGGAGTCGCGGCCGCGGAGGACGCCGGCGCGGATCACCTCGCCGATCCAATCGGCGGCCCAGGGCTCCGGCCACGTGGCGGCCTCGCCACGCGCCGCGTCGCGGGCAACCCGGGCGGCCGCACGGTCGGCGCGGCGGCGGGCAGGCAGGTCGGACACCGGGTGGCCGAGGTTCGCGAGCGCACCCGGGAGGTCGTCGCCGAGCCCCAGGTCGCGCAGGCCGCGTTCGAGAGCGGCGAGGTCGAGGGTGGCGCCGGGGCGGCGGCCGGTCACCGACTCCAGCGCGAGGCGGGCGGCGGCGGTGATCGTCGGGAGACGGACGCGGCCCCGGTTGTCGATCCCCCGCCGCTCGAGCCGGTCGCGGACCCGCTCCCACACGGCGGCGAGATCGGGTGCGGCGAGCGACGGCCGGGCGTCGGCTGCGGGGTCGGGTGATGTCGTGGGCCGTCGATCGGCTCCGTTCGCAGGTGCGGCGGGCGGCCGGTCGGTCACCACAGGGCCTCCTGCGCTTGGCGGTCGTCGGCCGGCCCTCCGTCCGCGGTCGGCCCTTGCGGCCGGAACCGCGCCGCGGCGGGCAGCAGCCGCACCCGGGGTTCGCCGTCGTCACCGTCCCGGGCCGGCCCACCCGCGTCGTCGGGGTGGCTTCTGTCGCCTGGATCGGCCGCGGGCGGCACGCGCTCGGCGAGGCGGACCTCGACCAGCAGATCGATCACCCGGCGGGCGAGGCGCTCGGGGGCGGCGACGAGGTCGTTGGCCCAGCGGCGCTGGTGGCGCTCGGCGAATCCCGCCAGCAGCCGGCCGACGTGGCTAATCGTGACGGGAAGGAACCCGCGGGCGCCGGCGTCGTGGGGCTCGGCGACGAGGGCGTCGATCAGCAGCACCGCCGCGTGGCCGACGGTGCCACCGGTGGGGAAGCGGCGGTCGGCGAGCGTCCCGGCGGGGTCGACGGCGGCGACCCCCTCCGCCCGCGACTCGAGGACCAGGCCGAACATCTCGTGGAGGATGCGCTCCTCCTCGCCCAGCCGGCGACGCAGCTCGCTCCACTCGGACTCGGTGAGGTCGTCGCGATAGACGACGGGCTCCTCGACGAGCCGGCTGCGCAGCCACTGGCGGGTCGCGGTGCGGCGCTGGATGCGATCGAGCAGGGTGTCGGGGGCGTCGGCGCCGACGACGGTCAGCAGCGGCACGAGCGCGATGCGGTCGGGTCGGAGCTCGAGGACGGCGTCGGCGGCCTCGTCGGTGGCGTAGGCGTCGACGTGGGCGTGCATCTCGCTCGCGAGGCCGTGCTCAATCATCCAGCGGAGGACGGCCACGAGCGCCCGCCGCTCGCCCGCGTCGCCGGCGAGGCTGATCTCGGCCTCGGCGGCGGCGGACCGGACTCCGTCGACGAGGTCGCGCAGGCTGATGACGGCCGGGCCGGCGGCGGTGGTGGCGAGCACGAGGGCGAGCAACACGTACTCGCCCTGGTGGAGCGGGCGGCCCGATGTGGCGCGCAGCGGCCGGTGCCCGACTGCGCCGGTCTTGAACAGCCGGGCCGAGTCGGCGTCGAGGTGGAGCCGGTAGCCGAGGCGCTGGGTGAACCAGCGGTCGAGGTCGGCCTCGTGCCGGCGGACGAGCCGAAACGTGTCCGGGTCGTCCTCGCGGCAGGTGAGCGGGTGCTGCACGAGGTGGCGGGCCGCGAGGCGCCGCTCGACGGCGGCCTGGGGATCACCAGACATCGGCCGTCTCCGTGGGCACCGCTGTGGTCGTTCGCGCGGGCGCGGTCGTGGGAGCGGGCGTGTTCGGCGGTGCCGGCGGTGCCGGCGGTTGGTGGCCGTCAGGCGCCGTCTCTCGCACGGTCGGGAGCGATCCGGTGCCCGTGCCGGTCGACTCGGTGGGCGTGCGCGCGTGGCCGTCGTGCTGGGCCGGTGCGTGCTCGTGGTCCTCCCGGTCGCCCGCGGGAGCGTGCCCGTTGCCGTGGTGCTCAGCCGCCGGCATGCGCGCGTGGCCGTCGTGCCTTGCCGCCGTCGGAGCGTGCGCCGTGCCGTCGTGGTCGGCCGCGGTGAGCGACACCGTCAGGTTCCGGAGCGTGAGCGTGCCCTCGGGGGACGACACGGTGGTGTCGCGCCCGGGGACGCGTGCGACGGTGCAGCGGATCGGCCCGTCGACGTGCTCGTGGCGCGACCCCCGCACGCCCATGCGGTGCACGGCCCCGGAGAGGAGGTGCTCGAGGCGGACGAGGGCGGGATGCGACACGGCGCCGCCGTCGACCGCAGGGAGTGCCAGCAGCTCGGCGTCGACACGCTGCGCCGCCTCGCGCTCGCGCTGCCGGCGGAGGCGGACGGCGGCCTGCTCGCGGGAGCGGTCGCGCAGCGGCGTCGCGCGACCCCGGTTGGTGGTGTCGCCGCGCTCCCGCAGCGAGTCGGGCACGAGGGCCCGGGGTGCGCTCCACCAGGGCGTCGCGGGACCGACCGGGTCGTCGGCGTCCTCGGCGAGCACGCCCCAGTGGGTGGTGGGCGCCAGGCCGAAGGCGGCGACGGCGAGGCGGGGCACGTCGGCCGGGTGCGCGTCGTGGAAGTAGCGGGCGAGGCGCAGGAAGTCGGCCCGCCGCGACGAGGCGCCGATGCCGACCCGGGACAGCCGGGCCAGGTTGAGGGTGAGCGTCCGGATGGCGGACACCGCCTGGCGGCCGAGCCGCTCGATGCGGGACGGGTCGCCCGGCCCGCCGACGAACCAGCCGGTGAGGTGCGCCCAGTCGTCGACGGTCGAGCCCATGGCCTGGCTGACGGTGACGCTGCCGTCGAGCCCGGCGTCCTCGACCCGGGCGGCCAGCCCCCGGTTGGCGCGCTCGACGATGGTGAGGATCCGGGGAGCTAGCTCCCGGAGCAGGCGCCCGATCGGTCGGGACGTGCGCTCGATCTCGTCGAGCCGCTCGGCGACGTAGCCCACCAGCACCTCGGCGAAAAAGCGCAGCTCGTCGGCCTCGAGGTCGTAGCGGCTCTGCCACTGGTTGACGGCGGCGAAGAACTGGGTGATCTCGGACGTGAACGCCTGGTGGGGGTCGAAGGCGGCACGGACCAGGTCGGCGAGGCGCACGGGGTCGACCTGCGCGACGTCGGCGGCGGCGAGCACGGCGAGGGCGTCGTGGAGGGCGCGCAGGCGGCCGGTGGACACGTCGCGCACCTCGTCGACGCGGGTGAGCACGCCCTCGACGACCTCGTGGACCTCCTGGCCGGCCCGGGTGATGAGGTAGCGGTTCCGGCGGCGGTAGTAGTCGGCGAGGCTGGTGGGGCTGCCGACGGCGCTGGACACGGTGAGGTTGCCCCAGCGCTTCAGGCTCTCGAGCCGGTCGGCGACGACGGCCGGGTCGAGCGGGACGCCGTGGGAGGCGAGGCGCTCGGCGACCTGCTCGTGGGTGAACTCGGAGAAGAACGTGCCGGCGAAGATCCGCATGATCGCCCGGTACTCGCGCCACTCGTCGCCGGTGACGTAGCGGAACAGCCGGCGGCCGGCCTCCTCACCGTCGCCGGCTGGGGCGCCCGGGTGGGGCGTGCCGCCGTCGGCCGTCATGCTGCCGCCGTCCTCTGCCGCCCGTCCCAACGGGAGTGCTCCAGCACGATGACGCGCAGGTCGGGGTCGCGCAGCACCTCGGTGATGGCCAGCTGGGGCACGGTGCCGTGCGTGCCCCACAGGCGCTCGCTCGTGGCGATGAAGTCGAGGTCGAGCTCGACGAGCAGGCCGAACAGCTTGGCGTGGTTGTCCTCGGACACCTTGGCGAAGGCGTCGTCGAGCAGCACGAACCGGGGCGCCGCCGGCTCCGACTCGGCGAGCGCGTCGCACGACGCCGCCACGGCGGCGAACAGCGGCAGGTACGACACCATCTTCTTCTCGCCCTCCGACAGGGCGGTGCGGCGGGTGATGCGCTCGTCGGATCGCCCCGGCCGGCGCAGGTACAGCGCCATGCGGTGCCAGGCGCGGTAGTCGAGCACCCGGGCGATCAGTTCCCGGTAGGGCGCCTCGGGGTCTTCGCGGCGCGCGTCGGCGATGCGGGCGGCGAGTGCCCGGGTGAGCTGGTGGTCCTCGTCGGCTGTGCGGAGGTCGGGTGGCTTGGCGAGCAGGCCGATGGTGTCGGCGAGGGCCGGGTCGAGGTCGTCGCGGCGT
>DASUUL010000194.1:0-19836 GCA_036374115.1 Acidimicrobiia bacterium
GTGCCGAACTGGTTCGGTGGGCCGCTCCCCCCCTGGCCACCCAGCAGCCGGAACGTCGCCTCCGTGATTCCGGCGGGAACCGCCCAGGTCTGGGCCCCGGTCGCGCACCCGAACGACTCCACCACCGGCTGCGGGCCGGGAGGCGACGGGGGCGCCTTCTTGAACGGGACGCATCCGGCCGCCGCCAGCCCGAGCAGACCCAGGCCGATCAGCGCGCCGCGCCCGGCGAGCACCGACGAACGGAAGGTTCTGTTCATGGGGCATCTCTCCGGCTCCGCGAGCACACTTCGAACCGAAGTCTGCGAAGCGCCGCCAAAGGACCGCCAAAGGGTCGGGGCGCCGCTCCCGCCCCTCGGGGGGCGCCGCCCTCAGGGAACGACGACGGCGTGGACCGGCGGGGGCTCGCCGCTCTCCCCCGCCATCGTGCGGATGAGGTCCTCGGCGTCGTCGAGCCCCGCGACCCGCCGGGGGAGCTCCGCGAACGGGTAGCGGCCCGAGGTCAGCACGTCGAACGCGGCGCGGTACGCATCGGCGTCGACCCCGAGCGCGCCGACCACGTGCAGCTCCTTGGCGACGATCACGTCGGGGCCGAAGCCCGGCGCCTCGGGCACGCCGCGCGTGCCCGCGACGACCACGGTGCCGCCCGGTCGAGCCAGCGCCAGGGCCTGCGCGAACGCGGCGGGCGCCTTGGCGGTGACGTCGACGACGACGTCGGCCAACCCCCCGGCCGCGTCCCGGAGGGTGCGCACCGGATCGCGCTCGCCGACGTCCACGACGACATCGGCGCCGAACGACCCGGCGAGCGCGAGGCGCCGCGCGTCGCGGGCGCCGAGACCGGTCACGATCACGAACGCCGCGCCCGCCTCCTTCGCCGCCGCCGCCGTCGCGAGACCGCGCACACCCGGGCCGAGCACGGCGACCACGTCGCCGGGCTTCGTCCCGGGGACGGTGGCGCCCCATCGGATGCCGGCACCGATCGGGTTGAACAGCGTGGCGAGGACGGGGTCGAGCCCCGGCGGCACCGGGACCAGCAGCGAGTCGGCGCCCAGGTACTGCCGCTCGGCGTACCCGCCCCACAGGCCGGGCGGCTTCTCGACCGGGATGCACCCGTACATGTCGGCGAGGCCATGGCGCTCGCAGCGCCGGTAGGTCCCCCGGCGACACGGGTCGCAGCGACCACAGGACTGGAACACCTCCACGGCGACGCGGTCGCCGCGTTCGACGTGCCAGCGGCGAGCGGCCGCGCTGCCGATCTCCTCGACGGTGCCGACGGTCTCGTGGCCGGGCACGAACGGATACCCGGGATGGAGCGCGCCCGAGAACTGCTCGTGGTCGGTGCCGCACAGTCCGCACGCCTCGACCCGCAGCAGCGCGTCGTCGTCGCCGAGCGGGGGAACCGGGAGCTCCCGGTGCACCAGTGTTCGCGGGCGCTCCAGCACGAGCGCCCGCACCGATCCCGGCGTCAAGGCGCCGACACTAGAGCCGCATGCGCTCGCGTGCCATCGAGCGCGTGGCTCGAAGGGGACGGCCGGGCTACTTGGTGGCCGTGGGTGCCACCGGGCCGCCGACCGCGTGGGTGAGCGGCAGCGGCGTGGCGGCGAGGAGGAACTCGTAGACCCCGTCGGCGGCGCAGTCGGCCGCGAGGTCGTCGAGGTACCAGAGCTGGCCCTGCACGAGCCCCATGTCGCGCAGGTCGATCATGTGCACCGGCAGCAGGACCGCCGGGTCCTCGCACGGCCACACCTCGAACACGAGGGTGTCGGTGGCGACCGCTGCGATCTCGTGGTCGTGGAACCACTCGATCGCCCCGACACCGATGCCCGGACTCGGGTCGTTGAAGCGCACCTTGTCGCCGCGCCGCAGCCACTCCATCTGCCCGGTTCGCACCAACACGATGTCGCCCGAGTCCACCGTCACACCGCCCTGCGCGGCGGCGGCGTCGAGGTCGTCGCCGGTGATCGCGTAGCCGTCGTCGAAGTACTCGACGCCCTTCTGGCGCGCGACGTCGAGCAGCACGCCTCGCGTCACGATGGGCCCGTACTGCTCGATTCCGAGCTTGGACGCCCCTGCCGGGGTGATCGCCTCGAACGGGACGCCGTTGTAGAGCACGTCCTCGTAGCCGACGTGCGCCAACGCGTCCCAGTGCGTCGCGGCCTGGACACCCATCTCGACGGCGTCGTCGCTCGTGCAGAAGTCCGCGGTGTCGCCGGTCATCGGCGCGTTGATCGCGACCATGGTCCGCTTCGGGTTGATGCGGCCCGGGATGACCCCGGTCTGCGGGCCGTCCTCGTCGAAGGGGATCGCCAGCGAGAACGTCGTGCCCCGCCGGACCGCGGCCGCACCGCGGCGCACGGCGTCGGGCGTGATGAAGTTCAGCGTGCCCCGCTGGTCGTCGGGGCCCCACCGGCCCCAGTTGGAGACGCGGGCGGCGAGGTCCTTGAGCTCGGGCGACAGGGGCACGGGTTACCTCTTCGAGTCGGGGGAGCGGGTTCGGCTCACCGGCGGTACTGCTTTCTCAGCTCGTGCTTGAGCACCTTGCCCGTGGCGTTGCGAGGCAGGGCCTCGACGATCTCGAGCTGCTCGGGAATCTTCTGGCGCATGAGCCCGGCGCCCGTGCAGAACTCGGCCAGATCGCCGAGCGTCGGTGGTGCGGAGGGATCGGTGGGGACGAGCACCGCGCAGGCGCGCTCGCCTGCGTCCTCGTCGGGCACCCCGATGACGGCGACGTCCGCGACGAGCGGGCTGGTGAAGAGGAGATCCTCCACCTCCTTGGCGCTGATGTTCTCGCCCTTCCGGATGATCACGTCCTTGAGGCGGCCGGTGATCGTGAGGAAGCCCTCGTCGTCGCGAGTGCCGAGGTCGCCGGTACGGAAGAAGCCTTCGTCGTCGAACGCATCGGCGTCGAGCGACGAGTCGAGGTAGCCGCGGAACAGCATCGGGCCCTTGGCCCGGATCTCGCCCTCCTCGCCCGCACGGGCAACAGCACCGTCGAGGGTGACGATCTCGACCTCCACGCCGGGGGTGGGCGCGCCCTCGGTGTTGGCGAGGTGCTCGTCGGAGTCGTGCACGGTGTTCATGGCCAGGATCGGGCACTCGGTGAGTCCGTAGCCCGAGACGATCCCGACCCCGCCGAGCTCCCGCTTGACGTCGTAGTGCAACTGGGGCGGCTTGGGCGCCCCCCCGCCGGGAAACGCGCGCGCCTGCGGGAACAGCGGCGTCTCGGGCCGGGCCCGCTGGGCGGCGAGGTAGGCCATGTGGAAGGGCGTGCCCGCACCCGGGAGTGTGGCTCCGTGGCGCGCCAGGATCGGGATCGTCGTCGCCGGATCGAACGCCTCGACGACGATCGCCTGGCAGCCGGTCATCATCGACGAGAACAGCCACCCGATCCCGCCGATGTGCGTGAACGGGAACACCATCGGGCTGCGGTCGCGCTCGGTCACCTCGAGCACCCCGACCATGCCGGACGCCGACGCCATGATCGTCCGGTCGGTGTGGCGGGCTCCCTTCGGGTCCGCGGTCGTGCCCGACGTGTAGAAGACCCAGCGGACGGGCGCGTCGGCGGGATCCGGTGGCACCTCCGGCACCGGCGGCAGCGCCGCGGGGTCGCCGTCGGGCAGCTTGCGGTCGACCACGAGCACCGAGAGCGAGGGCTGCTCGTCGGCGATCCGCCGCGCCATGCCCTCGAAGTCGAACCCCTTCCACCGCGACGGCACCACGAGCAGCCGGGCTCCCGTCTGCCGGGTGACGAAGCCGACCTCGCGATCGCGATAGATCGGCAGGATCGGGTTCTGCACCGCACCCAGGCGGGCGAGCGCGCCCACGAGCACCATCGACTCGAACCACGTCGGCAGCTGCCACGAGACCGGCGTCGCCGCGCCGATCCCCAGCTCGCCGAGACCGGCGGCGGCCCGCTCGGCCGCGTCGCGGTACTCGCCGAAGCTGAGGGTGCGGTCGTCCTCGTCGACGCCCAGCAGCGCTTCGGGCGTCGCCGCCGCCCGCCGCTCGATCAGCTCCCAGAGGCCGGCGGCGTCCTCGATCACGGCTTCCTCTCCCTGGTCGACCCGGCGCTACGCGGTGATGCCACCGTCCATCGAGACGATGCTCCCGACCATGTACCGGGCGTCGTCGGAGGCCACGAAGGCGACGAGACCGGCCAGCTCCTCGGGCTCGGCGTAGCCGAGCGGGGAGATGACCTTGGCGAACTCCTTGAGCTCCACGCCCTCGGGCATGGTGAAGCCCGCCACCATGGGTGTGTTCATGCCTCCCGGCGCGACCGCGTTCACCCGCACGCCGCGCTTCACGTACTCGACCGCCAACGCGCGTGTGAGGTTCACGACCCCGCCCTTGGACGCGCAGTAGGCGGCGGAGTACGGCTGGCCCATGAGGCCGGCGTTCGACGCGACGTTGACGATGGCGCCGCCGCCGTCGAGAAGGTGCGGCAGGGCGGCCTGGCACATGAGGAAGGTGCCGGTGAGGTTCACGGCCAGGATGGCCGACCACCGTTCGTAGCTCTCGTCGACGGTGTGGTTGAACCCGCCGATCCCGGCCGAGTTCACGAGCACCCGGGGCCGGCCGAGCTCCGCCGCCACCTCCTCGACCGCCGCCTGCACGGACGCCGGGTCGCTCACGTCCGCGCGCACGGCCCGGGCGCGCCCACCCGCCTCGGCGACCTCGGCTGCCACCTTCTCGGCGGAGTCGGCGGCGATGTCGATCGCGGCGACCGGGGCCCCCTCGGCGGCGAAGCGCAGGGCGGTCGCGCGACCGAGCCCCGACCCGGCACCGGTGACGATCGTGACCCGATCGGTGAAGCGCGCGTCCATCGGCGATGCCCCCGTTCCCGCGGACCCTCGTGGCCCGGGCGCGGGAATCTAACGTAGTGTCAGATTGGTGTCCACGAGCCCGCGACCAGCGGAAACGACCGCCGAGCAGCTGCGCGCCGCCGCCGCCGCCCACCCCGAGCGCGAGGCGTACGTGCACGGCGAGAAGCGGGTCACTTACGCGTGGCTCGACCGCGCCGCCGACGGGTTCGCCGCCACGCTGATCGACCGGGGCGTCGCTCCCGGTGACGTCGTGTGCCTCCTCCTGCCGTCGTCGATCAAGTTCGCGGCGTGTTATCTCGGCGCCCTGCGAGCCGGCGCGATCACGTCCGCGATCAACCTGCGCCTCGGCCGGACCGAACAGGCGAGCATCTTCGAGCGCACCGACCCACGGGTCACCGTCGTGGGCGACGGGGCCACGGTGCCGGACGGCGTCGACGCCGGCCACGAGCTCCCGGTCACCGAGCTCAAGCACGCCTTCGATGCGGGTCCGGCTCCGAACCTCCCTGCGGTCGCGGCGAGCGACCCCGCCTGCATCGTGTGGACGAGCGGCACGACGGGTGCGCCCAAGGGTGCCGTGTACGACCACGAGGCGATGGCCGCGATCTCGCGGAACATCGGCGAGCTCACCCGACCCGGTGATCGTCGCCTCGTCGTGCTGCCGTTCCCGCACGTCGGCTACATGACCCGCATGTGGGACGAGCTGGTCAACGGCACGACGATCGTGCTGGTGGGCGAGCCATGGTCGGCGGCCGAGAGCCTGCGCCTCATTCGCGAAGAGGGCATCACCATGGCCACGGGCGTGCCCACGCAATGGTCGCTCGTGCTCGCTCATCCCGACGTGGCGCGCACCGACTTCTCCAGGGTGCGCGTCGCCGGGATCGGAGCTGCGTCGATTGCGCCCGAGCTCGTACGTGACATGCGCAAGACCCTCGGCTGCCCGGTGATCACGCGCTACACCAGCACGGAGGCGGGCGTCACCACCAGCACGCTCGCGAGCGACGACGACGAGACGATCGCCACGACGGTGGGCCGGCCCGCACCCGAGATCGAGCTGCAGATCGCGGGCAGTGACGGCCGCACGCTCCCCGACGGCGAGATCGGCGAGGTGTTGTGTCGATCGCCGGCGATGTTCCGCGGCTACTGGCGCGACCCGGAGCTCACGGCGGCGGTGGTCGACGACGAGGGCTGGCTCCACACCGGCGATCTCGGTTTCGTGGGCCCCGACGGCTACCTCAGGATCGCCGGGCGCCTGAAGGAGATGTACATCCGCGGGGGGTACAACGTCTACCCGGCGGAGGTGGAGGCCGCCCTCGCCGAGCATCCCGCGGTCGCGCGGGCCGCGGTCGTGGGTGCACCGGACCCCGTCCTGGGCGAGATCGGCGTCGCGTACGTCGTGCTGCACCCCGCCGGCGGCGCACCCGACCTGGAGACGCTCCGGGAGTGGTGCCGGGATCGCATCGCCGACTACAAGGCTCCCGACCGCCTCGTCGTCGTCGACGACCTGCCCCTCACCTCGATGTTGAAGATCGACAAGCGCGCCCTGTCCGAACGAGCGACGGAGGAGACCCGGGAATGACGATCCAGGAAGTCGGTACCGGCGACAGCACCGAGAGGCCGATCAGGCTCGGAGGCGCGCTGTTCACGTTGGTCGAGCCGCACAGGGGCCACGAGGTCGCGTACAACCGATGGTACGAACGTGATCACTTCTACGCGGGTTGCATGATCGGGGCCTGGACGGTCGCCGGCGCGCGTTTCGTGGCGACCCGCGAGTGCAAGGCCAAGCGCTACCCGACCGACTCGCCCGTCGTACCCGATCCGAGCACCGGTTCCTACCTCGCGATCTACTGGATCCTGGCGGGCAAGTTCACCGAGTGGATGCGCTGGGGTACCGACCAGGTGAAGTGGCTCCACGAGAACGGGCGGATGTTCGCCGAGCGCGACCACGTCCACACGCTCATGTACACGTTCCACGGCGAGCGCACCGGCGACGACGGCGTCCCAGTCGAGCTCGCGCTCGACCACCGCTTCCGCGGCCTGGTCGCGCTGATCGGCGAGCCGAACGGTGGCCATTCGCTCGACGAGGTGGATGCATGGTTCCAGTCGCGCCCGCTGCCCGGGAACGTGCTCGCCGCGTTCACGCCCGTCCCGCTCTACGACGACGCCCCCAGCGACGTCCCTCGCGACACGAACGTCGAGCGCTTCCTCCATCTCTACTTCGTCGACGACGACGTGCTCGACGTATGGGACGACCGCTTCGCGCCCATCGGCAAGGAGCTCGAGGCGAGCGGCCTCGGCCGGGTGCTCTTCGCGTCCCCGTTCCTACCGACGGTCCCCGGGACCGACATCTACGCCGACGAGCTCTGGTGAAGGGCCGTTCTGGCGTCGCTGCACCGGTCATTTTCCGGTGCAGCGACGCCGAAACGAGCAGTTACGCCGAGTAGCTGATGAGCACGAGGCCGTCGCCGCCCCGTACGCCCGGATCCTGGAACGGGGTGACGAAGGGCGAGTCGACGAACCCGGAGCCGCCTCCACCGCCGGCGCCGGACTGCTGGGTGCCGTTGGCATCGCCGCCCGCGCCACCGCCACCGCCGAACCAGCCGCCGCCGCCGCCTCCACCGCCGTTCTGGACGGCGCCGCCGCCGGCACCACCCGCCACTCCGGACCCGTTGGAGCCGGCTGCGCAGCCCGCGCCACCGCCACCGCCGTCGCCCGCCATGACGAGCGTGCCCTGCTCGCCACCGAGGCAGACGGCGGCCCCGCCGTTCTGGGCGCCGTTGCCGCCGGCGCCACCGGACGAGCCACCGCCGGGACCTCCCGCGCCACCGGGCACGCTCAGAGTGTCGTGTCCGCCGGCTCCGCCGCCACCGCCGCCACCGGCGACGACCAGCGCGATGCCGTCGACGCTCACCACCGAGGCTCCGCCGCCACCGCCGCCGAACAAGGCGCCGCTGCTGTCACCACCAGAGCCGCCGCCGCCGATGCCCCCGTAGCCGCCGGCACCACCGAGAATGCCGCCCACACCCTCGCACCCGACGTCGATTTCGATCACGTCGCCGGCCTCGATCGGGTACACGCCGCCGCCCGCCGGGGCGCCGATCTGGAGGATGCCGCCGGTATGCGCCCCGAGCCCGCCGGTACCGCCGAGGCTGGCGGGTCGCGGATGCCCGGCGCCGCCCTGGGCGCCGAACGCCTCGATGGCCAGACCGGTCACGCCGGCCGGCACGACGAACTGCTGCGTCGCCTCGGTGCAGTGGAACGTCGCGAGTTGCGGTGGCGTCTTCTTGGTGGGCGTGCACGCCGCCGAGGCGACGGCGGCGACGCCCGCCACGAGTACGGCGACGCGCAGGGAACGAGCGCGGAAGCGGGAGCTGGGCATGATCGATCCTTCCGTGTCGGTCGGCGGACACCGCCGAACGCGTGTCCGGAACCATCGGTTGCGGAAGTCCTGACCCCCCGGCCCCTGCTCCGATTACGCGTAGCCCTACGACACGCGGCGCGCGAGGGCCGCCCTCTAGGCTCCGGCGCCGATGGACCTCAACGGGACGGCCGCGATCGCCGGGATCGCAGAGACCGACTACGTGCGCGGCGCGGCGAAGCTGCCCGTCGAGCTGATGCTCGACGCCGCCCGGGCGGCCGTGACCGATGCCGGCCTCACCGTCGACCAGATCGACGGCGTGCTCCCACCCGCCGGCTACACGAGCGCCGAGGAGCTGGCGGCGAACCTCGGCATCGAGGAGCTGCGCTACTCCGTCACCGCGCACATGGGTGGTGCGAGCTCGGTGGCCGCGCTCCAGACGGCCGCTCTCGCCGTCAGCAGCGGGATCGCACGCCACGTGCTGTGCGTCGTGGGGTGGAACGGCTATTCGGCGTTCCGCTCGAAGCCCGGCATCCGCCGGCCGCGCCACGGCATGTCGATCACGTCCGCAACCGACGCGGTGCGCGACTACTACCTTCCGTACGGCGCGATCGCCGCCGTGCAGTTCTACTCGTTCCTCTGCATGCGCCACAAGCACCTGTACGGCATCGCCGACGAGGACACCGGGGCGGTCGCGCTCGCCGCCCGCCGCCACGCGCACCTCAACGAACGGGCGTTGATGCGCGGTCGCCCGCTCACGATGGACGACTACCTCGGGGCACGGTGGGTCAGTGAGCCGTTCCGGCTCTACGACTGCTGCCTCGAGACCGACTGCGCCGCCGCGGTGGTGGTCACGACCACCGACCGCGCCCGCGACCTTCGCCAGCACCCGGTCACGATCCTCGGGGTCGCCGAGGGCCATCCCTATCCCGCCGACGACATTGCGAACCGCGCCGACCCCTTCCGCATCGGCCTGAGCTTCGCCGCCCCGCACGCGCTCGGGATGGCGGGTGTCGCGGCCACCGATGCCGACTTCCTCGAGGTCTACGACTGCTTCACCCACGTCGTGTTGCTGCAGCTGGAGGCGCTCGGGCTCTGCGGGCGCGGCGAGTCGGGCGCCTTCGTTCGCGACGGGCGCATCGAGCTCGGCGGCGAGTGCCCGATGAACACCCACGGCGGGCTGCTCTCGCAGGGCCACATGTGGGGGATGAACCATGTCGTGGAGGCGGCTCGCCAGCTCCGTCACGACGCCGGCGACGCCCAGGTGGACGGCGCCGAGCTCGGGATCGTCACCGGCTGGGGCGACTTCGGCGACGGGAGCCTGGCGGTGCTGGGGCGAGCCCGATGACCGGCGGAGCCCCGCCGCGCGCGCTGCCGTCGCCCGTCGGGCTCGCGGCCGACTGGTACGCCCTTCTCGCCGCGGGCGAGCTGCGGTTCCAGCGTTGTACCGGCTGCGGCCGGTGGCGCCACCCGCCGCGACACCTGTGTCCCGACTGCGGCTCCGGCGGGTGGGAGTGGGCGCGGGTGAGCGGTCACGGCACCGTGTTCTCGTGGACGGTCACGCACCAGGCGCTCCATCCCGCCTTCGCCGATGCACTCCCCTACGCCGTCGTGGTCGTCGAGCTCGACGAGGGTGTGCGCGTCGTGAGCGGGACGCGCGGGATCGAGCCCGCCGATCTGCACCTCGACCTGCCGGTGCAGGCCGAGGTCGAGCCGGTCAACGACGCCGTTGGGCTCGTGTACTTCCGGCCCGCTCCGACCCGGCCCGGAACGCCGTCTCGGTAGGGTGCACTCGATGCGCGAGCGCAAGCCACCGCTGCACTCGGTCGGCGAGGACCCCGACGCCCGCTTCACGTATGCGAACGAGCGCACGTTCCTCGCGTGGAACCGCACCGCGCTCGCGCTGATCGCCACGGGTGTCGCCGCGACCCAACTGTTACCCGCCCTCGACATCGACTACGGCCGGCGCCTGCTCGGCGTGCCGCTCATCGCGATGGGCGCCGTGCTCGCGGCCGCCAGCTACCGGCGCTGGGATGCCAACGAACGCGCCATGCGCCGGGGCGAACCGCTCCCGCCGTCGCCGCTCCCGCGGCTGCTGGCCGTGGGTATCGGGATCGTCGCCCTGGTCGCGATCGTCATGGCGCTGTTCGGCACGCCCGCCGACTGACCCGTGCCTCGCGCTCCTCTGGACCCCGAGGGTGATCCCGGTGTGGCCGCCCAACGCACGGGTCTGGCGTGGAGCCGGAGCGGCCTCGCGCTGCTGGTGTGTCTCGCGATCATCGCCCGTCGCTTCTTCCCGTTCGCCACGCGCGCCGAGCACGTCGCCGGATTCCTGCTTCTCGGCGGAGGCGGGCTCGGTTGGGCGATCGCGGCGTACTGGGGGCGAGGCCACTCGCTCACGGCGGGTGTCGGCGGCGCCGCCGCGGCGCCGCGGTTCCGCCTGCTGACGCTGGCGACGGTGGCCGTGGCGGTCGCGGGCCTCGCGCTGGCCGCGTTCCCGCCGGGCTGACGTCGTCCACCTTCGCCCTTGACCGCGGGCGGCGGCACTGCTGGAGTCCGTGAGATGGAGATGGACACTGCCCGACCGCTCGCCGACCACTACTGGTTCATCGAGGGCAACCAGGCCGTGGCGATCGACCTCCCGGCAGCCGAGTTCTGGAGCCAGCTCACCGGCGGCTCGGCCGCGGACGGCATCGTGCGCACGGTCGCCGAAGCCGACGGATGGCTGGTGACCGCTTACGACATGGTCGAGACCATGCAGAGCTCGGAGATGCACCCCGAGGGTGACGAGCTCCACTACCTCGCGTCGGGACGACTCGATCTGGTGCTCGAGCACGACGACGGCGAGCGGGTGGTCGAGCTACACCCTGGAAGCGGAGCGGTCGTACGGAAGGGTGTGTGGCACCGCTTCGTCGTGCACGAGCCCGGCCGCGGCATCGCCCTGACCTTCGGCCGCGGCACGCAGCATCGACCCGTGCAGGCGTGAACAGGCCCGCAAGTCCTACCTCCAGAACTCGTCGCTGTACGCCGGCAGCGCCTCGACCATCCACAGCTCCACGACTTGGTCGTCGACGATCGTGGCGAGGAACGCAGCGAAGTTGTGCAGGCGCCTACCCCCGCGCTCGGCGCGCACCTCGACCATCGTGAGGACCTGGTCGGGCGCAACCGTCACCGACTGCGTGACGCCGATCTCCAATTCCGGCGCGTGCAGCGCCAGCAGCCGTTGCACGTATGCGTCGCGGCCGTGGACGGGATCGACACCGCCCCGCCCGTTCGTCACGTACGCCGTGAGGTCGTCGGCGAGGGCCGTCCGCATCCCCAGCTCGTCGTGCGCCGAGAAGGCCTCGATCAGACTGCGCATCACCTGCTCCGGCGCGGCCATTCGTCTCCTTCCGGTCCACGCACGCTTCCGGTCCACGCACGCTTCCGGTCCACGCACTTCCGTCGGCGGGATCACAACCTAGATCGACCCCTTCCCGCATACCATCGTTCCCACACGCCGTGTCGAGGAGGACCATGTTCGTCTCGTTGCTCGCCCGCCGGCTGCGGCCCGGCAAGACCTACGACGACTTCCTGCGGGCGTGGTATCCCGACAAGGGATTCGGTGTCCGGATGCGAGGCCCGTTCCTCGCCCGCAACCTCGAGGACGACCGCGAGATCCTGACCGTCGGGCTCATCGACCTCTCCGGCCGCGACGAGCTCCTCGACGGGATGGCCGGCGTCGCCGCGCAGGAAGCGACGCGCCACGACCGTATCGACGAGGTCATCGAGTCGACGACGCTCCGCGGGATCTACGAGGTCACCGCCGAGTTCGACTTCTCGACGGACGAGTCGGTCAGCCGCGGGCGACCCGACATCTAAGGGGCCGACGTCACCTCTCACCGGGTCGAGCGGCGACGGAGAGCGCGTCCAGCCTCAGCTCGTCGAGGTGCGCGACGAACAGCTCGGGGTCGTCGAACATCCAGTCGTGGTCGATCGGCTCGTAGCCGGGTGGCCGATTGGCGACGTTGAAGCTCGCACGCAACCGCCGCGCGAACTCGGCCCCGTCGGCGCGCGACAACACCGTGTCGCGCTCCGCCCACATCACGTGGCACGGGATGCCCTCGTCGGCGATCGCCTGGATCTCCGCGGCCCGGTTGCTGAAGAACGCCCACAGCGCCGCGCTGGAGAGCTGGATCGGGTGCGTGGCCCAGGACTGAACGAACGACGTCGCCGCCGGGCGGGTCGCCATCCGCAGGATGCCGATCGGGTGCACGGCCTCCCAGGCGAGGCCGAACTCACGGTGCACGCCGAGCGTGTCGCTGAAGACGCATTCGCGGATCCGGCCCGGCATCCGGGCGGCCAGACCGAGCTCGAGCCCGCCGCCGAAGGAGTGGCCCATGAGGCTCACCCGGTCGACGGCGAGCTCGTCGAGGGTGGACTCCAGGCAGTCGAGGGCGTGGTCGAACGTCCAGCGCTCGGGCAGCTCGAAGATCGCCGGGATCACCACCCGGGCCCGATCGGCGAGCAGGCGCGCCATGGGCAGATACGTGGCCGGCTGCATGCCGTAGCCGTGCAGCACCAGGATGGTCGGCCCGTCGCCGACCGTCACCGTGCGGAGAGGTTTCGTTCCGGCAGCGCTCACAGGTCCTTCATACACGAGCGAGCCGGTGCAGGGTGACCTCGAAGAATGCGGTCCGGCTCATCCTTCGGAGCACGGCGCCGCGAGCGGGAGGTATGAATGGGCCGTGACGCTCCGACGGGGGTCCCGGGCCCGGACTCGGCGGATCAATCCCGAGCGCCGCGTACGCGAGACGGTGAAGCCCCTCGAGCTCTACTTCGACCTCGTCTTCGTGCTCGGGTTCACGCAGTGCACCGCACTGATGGTCACCCAACCGACTTGGGAAGGGATCGCGCGCGGGATGCTCGTACTCGCCATGCTGTGGTGGGCCTGGGCCGCGTACGCCTGGCTGACGAGCGTCATCGACCCCGAGGAGGGCGCCGTCAGGCTCGCGATGTTCGCGGCGATGGCCGGCCTGCTGGTCGTCGCGTTGTGCGTTCCGGAGGCCTTCGGCGATCGCGCGCTCACCTTTGCCATCGCCTACGGCGTGGTGCGGGCGGGGCACATCGCGGTCTACCTGCTCGCCAGCCGCGACGATCCCGGCCTCCGCAGCTCCGTCGTCAGCCTCGCGGCGAGCTCGGCGATCGCGATCGGGCTGCTGGTGGGTGCGTCGTTCCTCGACGGGGTGGCCCAGGGGTCGCTGTGGGGAATCGCGATCGTGCTCGACTGGGGCGGGCCCGCCCTCTTCGGCGTGGCGGGCTGGCGACTCGTGCCGGGGCACTTCGCCGAGCGCCACGGCCTGATCATCATCCTGGCGCTCGGCGAGTCGATCGTGGCACTCGGAATCGCGGCCGAGGTCGATCTCACCGCCGGGGTGCTCACGGCCGCGGTGCTCGGTATCGTCCTGACGTCGGCGCTGTGGTGGATCTACTTCGACGTCGTGGCACTCGTCACCGAACGCCGACTCGGGCTCGCGACCGAGGGACGCGAGCGCAACACCCTCGCCCGCGACTCCTACTCGTACCTGCACTTCCCCATGGTTGCCGGGATCGTGCTCGCCGCACTCGGGCTCGAGGCAACCCTGGCCCACGTCGACGAGCACCTCGACGTCGAGCACGCGTCTGCGCTCCTCGGAGGAATCGCCGTCTACCTGCTCACCCACGTCGCCCTCCGGCTCCGCAACGCGCACACCGTCAACGTGCAGCGCCTCGTCCTCGCCCTCACGCTGTTCGCGCTGATCCCGGTCGCCATGCACGTTCCCGCGCTGGCGACGCTCGCAGGCATGGACGTGCTGCTGTGGGCGATGGTCGCCTACGAGAACACGACCTACGACGAGCGGCGCTACCGCCTCCGGCACGGCCTCGACCCCGATCCGCCGGCGCCGCTCGAGAGCGGCGGCACCTGATCGCCGGGTCGACCTTGCGCCTCGTCTTCGCCAGGACCGGGTCAGGTGACGCGCTCGGCGTCGGCGACGACGTGCTTGACCGGTAGCCCGAAGTCTCGTTCCACCCGGTGGGGCAGGTCGAGCTTCAGCCACCGCGACGCACCGGGTCGGAGCGTCGAGAGGATGATCCCGTCGAACTCGTGCGCCCGGAGCACGTCGCCGATCGCGAGCACCGGCGAGGAGTCGCCCAGCTCCCCTGTCACCTCGGCACCGATCTCCCGCAGCCGGATCAGGGCGGCGTCGAGACGCTTCTGGGCCTCGTGACGGGAGTGGCCTTCGTTCCACCCCCCGTGCTCGCTGACATGCGTCACCGGCACCACCACGTGGAACCGGCAGGGTCCCGCCGCGATCCGGGCTTGCACCTCGTCGAGGAGGTGCCGGCCCCCGAGGGTCCGATTCGCGACGACCAGATACCGCTCCATCGCTCACCCCCCGTGCGCGTGTCCAGGTGGCAGTGCTCATCGTAGGCCTCGCACCGCGACCCCGCACCGACGAGCGGCCGCGCGCGCCGGTGCGACAGGCTATGGGCATGAGCGAGGCGCTCGATCGAGGCCGCCGGGCGTTCGACCGGCACGCCTGGAGCGAGGCGTACGCGCAGCTCGTCGCGGCCGACGCCGATGGCCGGCTCGAGCCGGAGGATCTGGAGCGCCTCGCCACCGCGGCCTATCTCGTGGGCCGGGATACCGAGAGCACCGACCTCTGGGCGCGAGCGCACCACGCGTACCTGGGTCGCGGCGAAACGGAGCGTGCCGTCCGATGCGCGTTCTGGCTCGCCTTCGGGCTGCAGTTCCGGGGCGAGACGGCGCGCCTCGGCGGATGGCTCGCCCGCGCCGGCCGCCTGCTCGAGCGACGAGACTGCGTGGAGCAGGGGTACCTGCTCGTCCCGGCCGCGATCCAGGCCATGTTCGGGGGCGAGCCTTCCTCCGCCTACACGACCTTCACCCAGGCGGCCGAGATCGGCGGGCGGTTCCACGACTCCGACCTGGTGATGGTCGCCCGGCTCGGACAGGGCCAGTGCCTGATCATGCTGGACACCGTCGGGGAGGGGGTCACCCTGCTCGACGAGGTCATGGTCGCGGTCACGGCCGGGGAGGTGTCGCCGGTCCTCGCCGGACTCATCTACTGCGCCGTGATCGACACCTGCCAGGAGATCTTCGACCTCCGCCGCGCCCAGGAGTGGACCGTCGCGCTCAGCGAGTGGTGCGCCTCACAGCCCGACCTCGTCCCCTACCGCGGGCAATGCCTCGTGCACCGGGCCCAGATCTTGCAGCTGCAAGGCGCATGGCCCGACGCCACCGACGAGGCGCAGCGTGCGTGCGAACGCCTCGCCGAGCCCCCCGGCCAGCCCGCCCTCGGCATGGCGTACTACCAGCGGGGCGAGCTCCACCGGCTGTGCGGCGAGTTCCGCCGGGCCGAGGAGGCCTATGGCCACGCCAGCGAGCGGGGGCACCCGCCGCATCCCGGCCTGGCGCTCCTGCGCCTCGCCCAGGGCGAGGTGGACGCCGCCGCCGCGGCGATCCGCCATGTGCTGACCGAGTCGCTCGACCGCGTCAGCCGGTCGAAGGTGCTCGGTGCCCATGTCGAGATCGCGCTCGCCGCCGATGACGTCGCGGCGGCCCGGACCGCCGCCGACGAGCTGTCGGGGATCGCGAGGGCGCTCGGCGCGCCGCTCCTGCGGGCGGCGTCGGCCTACGCGACCGGATCCGTGTTGCTCGCCGAGGGCGATGCGACGGCCGCGCTCGACGCCCTCCGCTCGGCGCGAGACACCTTCCACGGCGTCGAGGCACCGTTCGACGCCGCCCGGGCCCGCGTCCTCCTCGCGCTCGCGTACCGGCGGCTGGGCGACAGGGACACCGCGGCCATGGAGCTCGACGCCGCCCGGGACGTCTTCCGCCAGCTGCGGGCCGCGCCCGACCTCGCGCGCGCCGACGCGCTGTCCGAAGACGGCACCGCTGCGGAGGGGAGGCTGAGCCCGCGCGAGCTCGAGGTCCTCGGCCTCGTCGCGTCGGGGAGGACCAACCGCGCTATCGCCGAGGAGCTCGTGATCAGCGAGAGGACCGTGGCGCGCCACGTGAGCAACATCTTCACCAAGCTCGGCGTCCCCTCCCGGGCGGCCGCCACCGCGTACGCCTACGAGCACGGCCTCGTGTAGGCCCGCGGCTACGCAGAAATACCCACCGCCGCGGCCACGCCGGTTTGAGCAGTTCGACCGATGCGGGCGCGCCCCGCACTCCGTACCGTCGTCCTCATGACGACCACGAACACCACCGTCCCGCTCGACCAGGGCACCGCCAACCGTCTCAGCCGCCAGTTCCACGACGCCTTCGAGACCTTCGAGGTTCCCGAGAGCGCCTTCGCGCCCGACGCGTTCTTCGACCTGAACATGCCCGTCTGGCGATTCCAGCTCCAGGGCCGCGAGGCGCTCGCGGCCCAGCTGCGCCGCATCAACCAGGGCCCGTCGCGGGTCGAGATCCTGCGGACCGTCCCCACGACGTCGGGGTTCGTGACCGAGCACGTGGAGCACCAGGACGTCGACGGCGAGGACCACTCCGCCCGCCGCCTCTGGCTCTGCGAAGTGGTCGACGGCCGGATCGTGGAGGTCGTCGGCTACTGCAGCGGCGAGTGGACCGATGAGCTCCGGGCGCGGCATGCACGCGAAGCACCGATGATCCGCCCGTGACGCGCACACTGACGAAGGGAGGACCGACATGATCACCGTCACGCGCATGGCGGGACTTGACGGCGCCGCCGTCGACGTCACTGCCGAACAGCTCGACGATCTCCGAGCGCGTCTCGACGGTCCCGTCCTGCGGCCGGGGGACGCGGGCTGGGACGACGCCGTGCAGATCTGGAACGGCATGACCGCGACCGAGCCCGCGCTCGTCGTCCAGCCGCGCAACGTGCGCGACGTCGCCGCCGCCGTCGGGTTCGCCCGCGACCACCGGTTGCTCCTGAGCGTGAAGGGTGGCGGCCACAACCTCGGGGGCATCGCGATCGCCGAGGGCGGTCTGACACTCGACATGTCCGGGATGCGCGACGTCACCGTCGATCCGGCTGCCAGGCTTGCCAACGTCGGCGGCGGCTGCCTCCTCCAGGACGTCGACCGGGCGACGCAGGAGCACGGGCTCGCCACCGTGCTCGGGTTCATCTCCGAGGTCGGGGTCGCGGGCCTGACGCTCGGCGGCGGCTTGGGCTATCTGACGCGGCGCTTCGGTTGGACCGTCGACAACCTCGAGGCCGTCGAGATCGTTACGGCCGACGGTGCGGTCCGCACCGCCAGTCGCGACGAGCACGCGGACCTGTTCTGGGCCGTCCGGGGCGCCGGCGCCAACCTCGGCGTGGTCACGCAGTTCACCTTCCGGCTGCACGAGATCGGGCCGATGGTCTACGGCGGGCTCATCGCGTGGCCGTTCGCGCGTGCGGAGGAGATCGCGGAGACATACCGGACGATGACGACGTCCGCCCCCCGGGAGCTTTCCGTGTGGCTCAACCTCATGCGGGCGCCGGCGGCGCCGTTCGTGCCACCCGAGTGGCACGGCGAGCAGGTCTGCGCGATGGCGGTCTGCTACACGGGCGACCTCGACCGCGTCGACGAGGTGCTGGCACCGCTGCGGGCGATCGGCGACCCCATCGTCGACCTGCTGGCACCCCAGCCCTACACCCAGCTGCAGTCGTACCTCGACGCCACCGAGCCCAAGGGCGCCCACTACTACTGGAAGACCGAGTTCGTCGCCGAGCTGAGCGACGAGCTGCTGGCGACGCTCCGGGAGCTGGCGGCGACGTGCCCGATCCCGATGGGCCAGGTCGGCACGCTCCACCTCGGCGGGGCCCTCAACGAGCACGACGCCGGCGACGGCGCCGTCGGCAACCGCGACGCCAGATACGCGTGCGGCGTGCTCGGGATGTGGGAACCGGGTGCACCCGGTGCCGAGGAATTCCCCCGGTGGGTGCGCCACGCGTGGGGTCGGTTGCGGCCGTTCTCGTGCGGCAACTACATCAACTTCCAGACCGCCGACGAGGGCGCCGGGCGGGTCAGGGAGACCTACGGCGCCAACTACGACCGCGTCGTCGAGGTGAAGCGCGCGTACGACCCGGAGAACCTCTTCCGGGTGAACCGCAACGTCGCACCCACCGGCTGACGCGGTCTGCGTTCGTACGCGGAGCGGTCGCCGAGTGGAGTGTTCTGCACAAACAGGATCAGGCGCCGTAGACGGGCGCCGGCGGTGGGGCCTCACCGAGGAGCTTGTGCACGGCCGCGCCCACGTCGGCGGGGGCCCAGCGCGCACCCTTGTCGACGCGAGGTCCGTGCTGCCAGCCGTCGGCCACACCG
Source organism: Acidimicrobiia bacterium (assembly GCA_036374115.1). Taxonomy (GTDB): domain Bacteria; phylum Actinomycetota; class Acidimicrobiia; order IMCC26256; family JACDBD01; genus JACDBD01. Next base: position 18,490 of record DASUUL010000194.1, read on the forward strand.
ATGATCCCGCCCTCGACCTCGAAGACCCGCCCGGTGACGGCGCGCGCCTCGGCGCTGCCGAGCCACACCACGAGGGGGCTGACGTTCTCGGGCGCCATGGCGTCGAAGCCCTCCTCGGGCCGGGCCATGGTGTCGGCGAACGCGCCTTCGGTCATGCGCGTGCGGGCGGCGGGCGCGATCGCGTTCGCGGTCACGCCGTAGCGGCCGAGCTCGGCCGCCTCCACGAGGGTGAGCGCGGCGATACCCGCCTTGGCCGCCGAGTACGACCCCTGCCCGACACTGCCCATCAGCCCGGCGCCCGAGCTCGTGTTGATGACGCGGGCGTCGACGGGCTCCCCCGCTTTCGACTGCTCCCGCCAGTGGCCGGTCGCATGCCGCGTCGGGCAGAAGTGGCCCTTGAGATGCACGCGGATCACCGCGTCCCACTCCTCCTCCGAGGTGCTCACCACCATCCGATCGCGGAGAAACCCGGCGTTGTTGACCAGCACGTCGAGGCGACCCCAGGTGTCGATGGCGGTGGCAACGAGGTCGGCGGCGCCGTCCCAGTCGGCGACGTCGTCGCCGTTGGCGACCGCCTCGCCGCCGAACCCGCGGATCTCGTCGACCACCTCACCCGCGGGCCCGCTCGACGAACCGGTGCCGTCGAGCTCGGCGCCGAGGTCGTTGACGACGACCCGCGCCCCCTGGTGGGCGAACTCGAGCGCGTGGGCGCGACCGAGCCCTCGGCCGGCGCCGGTCACGATCACGACCCGGCCGTCACAGATGCCACCCACGCCGCGCTCCTCTCTCCGGTGATGCTCCGGTCACGTGTCCGGCCGGTCTCGGCCACGACTCATCTGACGGGGTGTCAGGTACGGTACATGCGTGCGGCTGGGCGTCACGATGTTCGCGACCGACCGGGCGATGCCGATCGACGCGCTCGCCCGGGCGGCCGAGGACCGCGGGTTCTCCTCCCTCTACGTGCCCGAGCACACCCACATCCCGTCGAGCCGGGCGACGCCCCCGCCGACGGGCGCCGACGAGCTCCCCGAGGAGTACCGGCGCACGCTCGACCCCTTCGTCGCCCTGACGGCGGCGGCGTCGGTCACCACCCGGTTGCGGGTCGGTACCGGGATCGCGCTCGTGGCCCAGCGGGATCCGATCGTGACGGCCAAGGAGATCGCGACCCTCGACCTGTTGTCGGACGGCCGGTTCACCTTCGGCATCGGGTTCGGCTGGAACCGCGAGGAGATGGGCAACCACGGCGTCGAGTACGCGCACCGGCGGGCCGTCGTACGCGAGCGGGTGCTCGCGATGCGGGAGCTGTGGGAACGCGACGAGGCCGCGTTCGCCGGCACCTACGTGAAG
>DASUUL010000195.1:0-2946 GCA_036374115.1 Acidimicrobiia bacterium
GGCAGCGTCTCGTCGAGGATCGTGGTGAGGCAGTCGACGAACGGCACCTCGGCAACGACCGCCCGGAACAGCTCGGGGCGCGCGTTCGCCACCGCGCCCATCAGGAGCCCGCCGGCGCTCCCACCTCGGGCTACCAGCCGGTCGGGTGACGTGTAGCGCTCGCCGACGAGGTGCTCGGCGCACGCGATGAAGTCGGTGAACGTGTTGGGCTTGTGGGCGAGCCTGCCGTGCTCGTACCAGTCGCGGCCGAGCTCGCCGCCCCCGCGCACGTGGGCGACCGCCCACACAAACCCGCGCTCGAGCAGGCTGAGGCGGGCCGACGAGAAGGTGGGGTCGATCGACGCCTCGTACGAGCCGTACCCGTACAGGAGCAGGGGAGCGCTCCCGTCGCGTACGACGCCGCGCCGGTGGACGAGCGAGATCGGTACGCGGAGGCCGTCGGGAGCGGTCGCCCACACGCGTTCGGTCTCGTACTCGGCGGGGTCGTAGCCACCGCGGACTGGCTGTCGCTTCACCAACGTGGTGGTGCGGCTGTCGAGGTCGTAGTCGTAGGCCGACGCCGGTGTCGCCAGCGACGAATAGCCGAACCGGAGCGTCGTGGTGTCGAACTCGGCGTTGGCGCCGACCCACGCGGAGTACACCGGCTCGGGCATCTCGACGGTCGCGACGTCGCCGTCGGCGAGCCGGTGCACGACCAGCCGCTCGAGCCCCTCGGCCCGTTCCGACAGCACGAGGTGCCCGGCGAACGCGTCGACGTCCTCGAGCCGTACGCCCGGTCGGTGCGCCACGACCTCCGCCCAGCCGGTGCGCCCCGGGCTCGTCACCGGAGCGGCCATGAGCTTGAAGCCCTCGGCGCCGTCGGCGTTGGTGAGCACGTAGAGGCGCTCCTCGCCGGGGGCCGACGCGTGGTGCTCCACGTGGTACTCGACCCCCTGGGTGCGCGGCTCCACGATCCGCGGGGGCGCATCGGGCGAGTCGGCGTCGACGAGCCACACCTCGGTGGTGAGCTTGGAGCCGAACGTCAACACGACGAGCCGGCCCGTGCGGGTCCGCTCGACCGACGCGTAGTAGCGGTCGTCGTCCTCTTGGCGCACGAGGACGTCCTCGTCGGCGCTCGTTCCGATCGCGTGGCGCCACACCTGCCAGGGCCGCATGGCTTCGTCGGGACGGGTGTAGAAGACGGTGCGGTCGTCGTTCGCCCAGGCGAGCCCGTAGTACACGTCGGGGACCACGTCCGGGAGGTCAGCACCGGACGCGAGATCGCGGAAGCGAAGCTCGTAGCGCTCCCCGCCGGTCACGTCGGTGGAGTACGCGAGCAACCGGTGGTCGGGGCTCAGGGCGAACCCGCCGAGCGCGAAGTAGCCGTGGCCGGCGGCGAGGACGTTCTCGTCGAGCATCACCTCCTCGCCCGCGTCGTGTCCCGGCGGCGAGAAGGCGTCGGGGAGCCCGGGTGTGCCCCGCGACCGCCGGCAGTGGATCGCGTACTGACGGCCCTCGATCGAGCGGGTGAAGTACTCGTAGGGACCCTTGGGGACGGGCGCCGACGCGTCCGTCTCCTGCACGCGGCCGACGATCTCGTCGTACAGGCGCGCCCGGAGCTTCTCGGTCGCGGCGGCGACGGCCTGCGTGTACTCGTTCTCGGCCTCGAGGTACGCCCGCACCTCGGGGTCGTCCCGATCGCGGAGCCAGTACCAGTCGTCGACGCGCTCGTCGCCGTGGGCGCGCAGCACCCGGGGCCGGCGGGGAGCGACGGGCGGGCGGACGGGCTCGTGCGAAGACTCGGGCATGGGGTGGGTGGGGGGTAGGGAGGGAGTCTCGCACGCGCCCCATCGGCCAAACGGCGACAGTTCCCGAGAAGGAGCCGAGTACCCTGGGTCGCCGATGGCACCGCCGACCGCGACCCCCATCGCCGCCACCGCCGAGGAGCTCGACGCCGTCGCCTACGACAGCGAGGGCCTCGTGCCGGCGATCGTGCAGGAGCAGGGCACGGGCCGGGTGCTCATGATGGCCTGGATGGACGCCCAGGCGCTGCGCCTGACCCTCGACGAGGGTCGCATGTGGTTCTGGAGCCGGAGCCGCAACGAGCACTGGCGCAAGGGCGACACGTCGGGCGACCGGCAGTGGGTCCGCGAGGCGTACTACGACTGCGATGCCGACACGCTGCTCTTCGTGGTCGAGCAGGAGGGTTCAGGCGCCTGTCACACCGGTGAGCGCTCGTGCTTCTTCCGGGCCTTCGGGTCGGGCGCCCCGCCCGGAAGGGCGTGACCCTCTCCCGCGACGAGTTCGTCGCCCTCGCGCGCGACTACACCGTCGTGCCCGTCTGGCGCGAGATCCTCGCCGATCTCGAGACGCCCGTGTCGGTGTTCGTCAAGCTCGTCGGCGACGGGGAGGGTTTCCTCCTCGAATCGGTCGAGCACGGCGAGCGCTGGGGCCGGTTCTCGTTCGTCGGTCGTGACCCTGCGCTGACACTCGTCACCCGCGGGCGCTCGGTCGAGCTCACGGGAAGTGCCGATCCGCCCGGGATCCCCGTCGACCAGGGCGCACTGGCGGCGCTCGAGGCGTTGCTCGCGTGGTACCGGGCGCCGAACCTGCCGGAGCTGCCGCCGTTCCACGGCGGGCTCGTCGGCTACCTCGGCTACGACGTCGTGCGCGAGGTCGAGCGGCTGCCCGACGTCCCGCGCGACGACCTGGGCCTGCCCGACGCGGTGATGTCGGTGATCGGTCAGCTCGCGGCCTACGACCACTGGCGGCAGCGGGTCACCCTCATCGACAACGTGATCGTCCCCCCGGACGCGTCGGACGACGAGCTCGACCGCCGCTTCGACGCCGCCGTCGGTCGGCTCGACCAGCTCGCCGCCGACGGTGCCCGGCCTCTCGACGAGCCCCTCGTCGGTCCGCCCGACCCCGACGACCCGCTCCCCGAGGTCCACTCGACGATGGGCACCG
>DASUUL010000196.1:0-8502 GCA_036374115.1 Acidimicrobiia bacterium
GAAGACGGTCGGGTAGCGCAGACCGGGGACGTAGTTGTCGGGCATGCGCACGTTGACCGCGATCTGCACGCCGTCGCTCATGGTGACGAAGCCCGTGGGTGCGGCCGTCGCCGGTGCCGTGGCCCCCGCCACGAGCACCGCCGGCGCCAGCAGTGCCGTGACCAGGAGCGGAACGAGGGCGCGCCGCCGCAACCGCCTCATGAAAGGACCCCCTGACACCGTCGAAACCCCCGCCCCCGCACGATTCGTGCAATTGGGGTGAAGTATCACATTCAGGACGGGCGGCGGGCAACCGGGGCGGCGACCTCGAACGCCGAGGGGCAGATGTCGTTGAGGACGCACTCGTCGCAGCGGGGCCGGCGGGCGGTGCAGATCCGCCGTCCGTGGAGGATCAGGCGCAGCGACAGGCCGCCGCGCTCCTCGGGGGCGACGAGGGCGTTGAGATCGTGCTCGGCCTTCACCGCGTCGGTCTGGTCGGTGAGCTCGAGGCGCCGCGAGAGCCGTCCCACGTGGGTGTCGACGGGCAGGCCGGGAAGGTCGTAGCCGACCGAACGCAGGACGTTGCCCGTCTTGCGCCCGACGCCGGGCAGCGTCACGAGATCGTCGAGCTCCCGAGGCACCTCGCCCTCGAAGCGCTCCTCGAGCGCGGCCGCCATTCCGATGAGGCTCTTGGTCTTCGACCGGAAGAACCCGGTCGGGCGGATGAGCTCCTCGACGTCGGCGGGGTCGGCGTGGGCGAGGTCGGCCGGCGCCGGGTACCGGGCGAAGACCGCCGGGGTCACCTTGTTGACCATCTCGTCGGTGCACTGCGCCGACAGGATCGTGGCCACGAGCAGCTGGAACGGATCGTCGTGCTCGAGCGCGCAGAGCTCACGCGCGCTCCCCGGGTACTCCTCCGCGAGCCGCCGCACCACCTCGTCGGCACGCTTCTTCGCACCTCGCGGACGGGACATGACGCACCGGACGATACCGTGCTCCCGTGACCACGCTCCGGGTACTGCGGCCGGTCGCGCCCGCCGACGTCGTGGTCGTCGGGCGCCTCCACGAAGCCGCCGAGGCCGCCGACGGCCACGCCTCCCTGAACGACGCGGTGTGGCGCGACCTCGAGCACCCGGGCGCCGACTCCGCCGGCGTGCTCGCGGTCGACGGCGAGCGCGCGGTCGCGTACGCCCACGCGGCCCGGGGCGACAACCTGGCATCGCCCCACTGGGACGTCGGCATCGTCGTGCACCCCGACGCGCGTCACGAGCGCGGGATCGAAGCCGACGTGCTCGCGGCCGTGGCCGATCACGTCGCCGGGCACGGCGGTGGCCTCGCCGTCCTGTGGATGCTCGGCGCCGACGATCGCTCCGACGGCGCCGTCGCCGCCGCCGGCTTCGTGCCCCAGCGGGAGCTGCTCCAGATGCGGATGCCGTTGCCGCCGGCAGAGCACCCGGCCTGGCCCGCCGGCACGGAGGTGCGCGCCTTCGTACCCGGCGCCGACGACGAGGCGTGGCTGGCCGTGAACAACCGCGCCTTCGCCGGTCACCCGGAGCAGGGTGGCTGGACGAAGGAGACGCTGCGCCGCCGCATGGCCGAGCCCTGGTTCGACCCCGCCGGGTTCGTGCTCGCGTTCGACGACGACGGTCTGGCGGGGTTCTGCTGGACGAAGGTGCAGCCGGCGGGCCCCGGGCGACCCGATCCGCTGGGCGAGATCTTCGTGATCGGGGTCGACCCGGCCCGCCACAGCCGGGGCCTGGGGCGGGCGTTGGTGCTCGCCGGCTTGGCGTCGCTCGCCCAGCGAGGCGTCGCCACCGGCATGCTCTTCGTCGACGGCGCCAACACCGCCGCGGTCGGCCTGTACGAATCGCTCGGTTTCACGACGCTGCGGCGCGACCGCGCCTACGCGCGGGAGGTCGCGGCCGCATGAGCTCGCGCTACGGCGCATCCCGGGAGGACGTGGAGGCGCTGCTCGCCGGTTGGGGCGAGCCCGCGTACCGCGCCCGCCAGGTGTGGGACGGCCTGTACCTCCGGCGCCGGCCACTGGAGCGCTGCACCGATCTGCCGGCCTCGCTGCGCGCCCGCCTGGCGGAGGCACTCCCCTTGGCCTTCGACCTGCGCGTCGAACAGCGGTCACGTGACGGCGCGACCACGAAGTACCTGTGGGCGGCCGTCCGCGACGCCGCCCAGGCGGAGACCGTGCTCATGGAGTACCCGAGCCGGGCCACGGTGTGCGTGTCGTCGCAGGCCGGGTGCGCCATGGGCTGCACGTTCTGCGCCACGGGCCAGGCGGGCTTCGAACGCCATCTCGAGGCCGGCGAGATCGTCGAGCAGGTGGTGCGGGCGGCCCACGGCGCGAGCCGGCGAGTCGGCAACGTGGTCTACATGGGCATGGGCGAGCCCCTCGCCAACTACGACGCCGTGTGGGCGTCGGTCGCGCGTCTCCACGACGACTTCGGTGTCTCCGCCCGCCACATCACGGTGAGCACGGTCGGCGTCGCGCCGGCGATACGGCGCTTGGCGCGCGAGCGGCTGCCGGTCACGCTCGCGGTCTCGCTCCACGCCCCCGACGACGACCTGCGCCGTCGGCTCGTGCCCCTCGACGACCGCTATCCCCTCGCCGAGGTGCTCGACGCCGCCCGGGAGTTCGCCGCCGCCCGGGGGCGCCGGGTGACCTTCGAGTACGCCTGCATCGCCGGCGTCAACGACGCCCCCGCCCACGCGGACGCGCTGGCCCGCCTCCTGGCCGGGTTCGGCGGCCAGGGCGGCGCCCACGTGAACCTCATCCCGCTCAATCCCACGGCCGGGTTCCCGGGGGCGGCGCCATCGGCGGCCACCCTCCGCGCGTTCGCGGCCCGGCTCCGGGGCCGAGGGGTCAACGCCACCGTGAGGCGCAACCGCGGCACCGACATCGACGCCGCCTGCGGCCAGTTGCGGATGCGGCCGCCGGCGGGGATCCCGGAGGTGGTGCGCACGCGCCACAGCCCGTCGGCCACAATGGGGCCGTGAACGAACGCCGGTTCCTCAACCAGTCCCAGCCGCAGACGCTCGTGATCGGGACGCTGCTGCTCTACGTGAACGCCGCCTTCGGGCTGTTCAGCTGGCTCGTCCTCTCCCCGATCGGCCTGGCCATCATCGTGGGCCTGGCGGCGGGTGGCTACGGGATCGCCAACGAGAAGAAGTGGGGCTATGGCATCGGCGTCGGCGCCGCCATCGCCCAGCTCGCGCTCCTGTTCCTGCTCGCCGGGTTCGAGGTGCTCGAGTTCCCGCTGATCATCACGCTGCTCTTCGACGGCGCCCTCGTCGCGCTGCTCCTCCACCCGGAGAGCCGCGACTACCAGCGCATCTGGTTCAAGTAACTGGATGCGCCGGGTCGCGGCGGTCGCGGCACTGGTGTTCGGCGCGCTCGTCACAGCGCCGGGGGCCGCCCCGGCCGGTGACACCGGGGAGCCCTCACCGGGCTGCGGGGCCGCGCCCACGCCCGGGGTCAGCATCGAGACCATCGCCTTCGGTGGTGCCAGCCGCGAATACCACCTCGCGGTTCCCGCCGGTGTCGGCGCCCGCGAGACGCTCGGGCTCGTCCTGAACTTCCACGGCTTCGGCTCGAACGCGGATCAACAGGCCGTCTACAGCGAGCTCGAGGAGAAGGGCCCCGAACGCGGGTACGTGGTCGTCACGCCCCAGGGGACGGGCGACCCCGCGTTCTGGAACATCATCGGCCTCGAGGCGCCCGACGACGCCGCGTACACCGAAGTGCTCATCGACGCCGCAGCAGCGCGGCTGTGCGTCGACCCGCGACGCGTGTACGCCACGGGGATGTCGAACGGCGGCGGGATGTCGTCGTACCTCGGCTGCCAGGTCGGGGACCGGTTCGCGGCGGTCGCCCCCGTCGCGGGCGTGAACCTCGCGTTCGACGAGTGCCCGAACGGCAAGGGCGTGTCGGTGATCGCCTTCCACGGGGAGGGCGACGCGGTCGTGCCGTACGAGGGCGGCGCGATCGGGATCGGTGTGCTCCCCGACCGGCAGCTGCCCTCGGTGGAGGAGGCGGTCGCGAGCTGGGGTGAGCGTGCCGGCTGCCGCGAGCGAGCGCGCACCGAGAATGTCAGCGAGCACGTGGTGCTGACGGACTACTCACGGTGCCGGCGGGGCACCGACGTGCAGCTCTATTCGGTGACCGACGGTGGGCACACGTGGCCGGGCGCCATCGACGTGCCCCGGCTGGGCGCGGTGACCACCGAGATCGACGCCGCCGATCTCATCCTCGACTTCTTCGACGAGCACCGCCGGCCCCGCCGCCGCTGATCCAGCCGCCTACCGGAACTCGGGCATCACCCGCTCGGCGAAGAGGCGCAGGGTGGTGTCGTCGGGATAGTCGGAGCACCACGGGACGAAGTAGGTGCAACCGAGGTCGACGTAGGCACGGATCTTCTCGCACACCTGGTCGGGGGTGCCGACGAGGTTCCCGGCCACCCACGACTCGAAGGGCTCGTTCCAGAGGGAGCCGGCCTTGCCGGCGTCGTGCAGGGCACGGACCTCCTCGTCCGACTCCCGCACGAGCACCTCGGGGCTGATCGACTTCTCGAGCTGGTCCGGGTCGCGCCCGACCTCCTGGCAGTGCCGCTGCAGGACGTCGCGCTTGTGCGCCCACTCGTGGGGCTTGCCCCCGAAGTTGGCGCGGTCGGCGTGGCGGGCGACCACCCGCAGCGTCAGCTGCTCGCCGCCCCCGCCGATCCAGATCGGTGGGTGCGGCTGCTGGAGGGGCTTGGGGTCGCACTGGGCGCCCTTCACGGTGAAGTACCGGCCCTCGTAGGAGGCGTCCGCCTGGCTCCACATCGCCTTCACGACCTCGACGGCCTCGGCGAGCTTTCCGATGCGGACCTTGCTCTCCTCGAACGGGTAGCCGTAGGCCTCGTACTCGTGCCAGTACCACCCGGCACCGACCCCCCACTCCAAGCGGCCGCCCGAGATCACGTCGATGCCGGACGCGATCTTGGCCGTGAGCGTCGGCTCCCGGTACGACGTGCAGCTCACCATCTGGCCGAGGCGGATCCGGCTGGTGGCTTCCGCCAGCGCCGCCATGGTGGTCCAGCACTCGAAGACGGTCTCGTGCGACGGTTCGGGGATGTTGTGGAAGTGGTCGTAGACCCACACCGAGTCGTAGCCGAGCGCCTCGGCGAGGAGCGCGATCTCGCGGCACTTCGCCCACTGCGCTTCGGCACCGGCGATCGAGCGCAGCTCCGTCTTCCATCCCTGCGGCGCGAACACGCCGAAGCCGATCCGAGGCATGCCGTCCTCCCGCGATCCGTCGTGTCGCCGACGCTACCCCCGTACACTCCGCGCGCATGCCGGATGCAGCCGGGCTCGTCGCCGACATCGAACGCCGGCTCCGCCCCCTCGAGATCGCGCTGGCGGAAGCATGGTGGGAGACGAGCACGCACGTCTCGCCCGAGGCCAACGAGCGGCGCGAGCGCATCGAGCTCGAGCGGCGGGCGCTGCTCGCGGACGCCGGGGCATTCGCCGCCATCCGCGACGCGCGGACCGCCGGCACCGCTACCGACCCCTTGGTCGCCCGCCAGCTCGACGTGCTCCACGACGCCTTCGCGCCGCACCAGATCCCAGAGGACCTCCGGCGGCGGCTCGTGGAGCTGGAGGTGGAGGTCGAGGCGACCTTCAACACCCATCGCGGCGAGATCGCCGGGCGCCGGGTCGACGACAACGAGATCCGCGAGATCCTGGGGAGCAGCGGCGACGCCGGCGAGCGCCGGGCGGCGTGGGCTGCGTCGAAGCAGGTCGGCGCCGAGGTCGCCGGCCGCGTACGCGAGCTCGCCGGGCTCCGCAACGAGGCCGCTCGACGTCTGGGCTACCGCGACCACTTCGATCTCGCGCTCGCAACGGGTGAGCTCGACGAGGAGCGGTTGTTCGCGACGCTCGCCGACGTCGACCGCCTCACCGCCGCGCCCTTCGCCCGCTGGAAGGCAACACTCGACGGGGCGCTCGGCGAGCGCTTCGGCTGCGCACCCGCCGACCTGCGGCCGTGGCACTACGACGACCCGTTCTTCCAGGAACCGCCGGCGGCGGGCGCCGTCGACCTCGATCCGGTCTTCGAGCACGCCGATATCGAGGCACTGACACTGCGGACCTACGACGGCCTCGGCCTCGACCTGCGACCGGTGCTCGAGCGCAGCGACCTCTACGCCCGCGACGCCAAGAGCCAGCACGCGTTCTGCATCGACATCGACCGCGAGGGCGACGTACGCGTGCTGTGCAACGTCGAACCCAACGAGCGATGGATGGAGACGATGCTCCACGAGTTCGGCCACGCGACCTACGACCGCGAGATCGAGACCACACTCCCTTGGCTGTTGCGCGGTGCCGCCCACGCCCTCACGACCGAGGGCGTCGCGATGCTCTTCGGGCGACTCCCCCGCGACCCGGCCTGGCTCGAGCCCGTCGCCCGGGTCGCCCCGTCCACGCTGGCCGAGCTCGCACCGCGGTTGACCGCCGCCCGCCGAGCCGGCCTGCTCGTGTTCGCACGCTGGGTGCTCGTGATGACGAACTTCGAGCGCGGGCTGTACGCCGATCCCGCGGCCGACCACGAGGCCCGCTGGTGGGAGCTGGTCGAGCGCTTCCAGCTGCTGCGCCGCCCCGACGGCGACGGCGTCGACGCCGCGTGGGCGGCGAAGGTCCATCTCACGGTGGCGCCCGTCTACTACCAGAACTATCTCTACGGTGAGCTCGTCGCCTCGCAGCTGGCGGCCGCGGTCGACGAGCGCGCCGACGGGCTCGTCGACTCGGCGACGGCGGGGCGCTTCCTCGTCGACGCGTTCTTCCGGCCGGGCGCGTCACAGCGCTGGGACCGTCTCGTCGAGCGGGCGACGGGCGCGCCCCTGAGCGCGGCCGCGTTCGGGCGCCAGCTCGCAGGCTGAACGCTCCCGGCCGAGGGCGTAGATTCCGCCCGGATGGACCTCGGGTTGCGGGGACGTGCGGTCGCCGTCGGCGGTGGCTCGCGCGGCATCGGCCGGGCGGCGGCCGAGGTGTTCGCCGCCGAGGGGTGCCGGGTGGCCGTGCTCGCCCGTACCGATGCCGACCTCCGGAGCGCCGAGAGCGAGCTCGCCGCTGCCGGCGCCGCCGACGCCATCGGCCTCCAGTGCGACCTGCTCGACACCGGGGAGGTCGAGGCCGCGTTCTCGTACCTCGACGAGCGCTGGGGCGAGCTCAACGCCCTCGTGAACGCGGCCGGTCCCACCCGGCTGGGCGCGCTCGACGAGCTCACCGACAACGACTGGATGGAGTCGTTCGATCTGGGCGTGCTCACGATGGTGCGCACCGCCCGGGCGGCCCTGCCGCTGCTGCGCAAGGGGACCTTCGCCCGCGTGGTGAACGTTGCCGCGACCTCGATCCGGCACCAGGCACCGGGCGCGATCAGCTTCATCGCCGCCAAGGCGGCCATGGCGAGCGCGTCCAAGAACCTCGCCCGCTCTCTCGCGCCGGAAGGGATCGTGGTGAACACGGTCTGTCCGGGCACGATCATGTCGCCCGCGCTGGAGGCGTATCTCGGCGCGACCGATCCCGCCGGTCTGCCCGAAGGGCCCCTCGAAGCCGCCTACGCCGCGATCGCGCGCGACTTCGGGGCCCCCAACGACCTCGGCCGCGTCGGCCTCCCCGAGGAGGTCGCGAGCCTGATCGCGTTCCTCTGCTCGGAACCGGCGGGCTTCGTCCTCGGTGCCACCATCCCCGTCGACGGCGGCACCGACTTCTGACGCGGACCCGCGCGCGTCAGGCGCGGTACGAGAGCAATGCCACCCCGCCGAGGGTCGACGCGACGCCGAGCGCGATGATCCAGTCGAACCGCTCCTTGAGGAAGATCGCCGACAGCACGACGACGATGACGACGTAGCTCGTGGCGATCGCCGCGGTGATGCCCGCGGGCAGGCGGCTGAGCGCCAGCGCGTACAGCACCGATCCGACCGCCATGAGCACGGCCACGAGGGCGGCCGTCGGCAGGCGCCCGCCCGTCATGCGCAACGACCCTTCCGTGACCAGGACGGCGGGGACGCTCACCACGAGCATCGCCACGCCCATGAGCACGTTGACCTGGTACGCGCTGAGATCCTGGAGCGCCACCTTGAGGAGATAGGTCGCCACGCCGAGGGCGGCGACGTACCCGGCGAGCGCGACAGGACCCATCGCTCGACCGATACCCGGGACGGCGCGAGGACAAGCATCCATGATCGTTAGGCTCGGCCGCGTGTGCGACACGCTGTGCGTCGTCGGCCCCGACCGGACGCTCTTCGCCAAGAACTCGGACCGGCCCGTCGCCGAGCCCCAGGTCGCGGAGCTCCACGCCCGCCGCTCGGGCGGAGGCGGACTGCGCACCACGTACGCCGACGTCGACGACGCGGGCGCGGCCGCACTGCTCGGCTCGCGCCCGGTCTGGATGTGGGGGCTCGAACACGGGGTCAACGAACATCGGGTCGCGATCGGCAACGAGAAGCTCTACACGGTCGATGATCCCCGGGCGGC
>DASUUL010000197.1:0-3883 GCA_036374115.1 Acidimicrobiia bacterium
GCCGGCGCCGTCGAGCGCCATCAGCTGCACACGGAGCACACGGCACGGCTCGTGAGTGCGGCGACCTACGGCACGGTGATCGCGCTCGGCGCCCTGGCACTGGCCACACCGGGGGACGTGAGATCGGGCTTCGGGATCGAGCTGGTGCTCGGCGCCGGTCTCGCCACCTGGGTGGCCCACGGGTTCGCCGAGCTCGTGGGCGACCAGCTGCGGCGCGGAGACGATGAGGAGGCGGGCTGGGCGGCCATCGGGCGCAGCGCCCTCGTCGGGAGCCCGATCCTCCTCGCGGCGCTCCTGCAGGCGCTCGCCCTCATCCCCGGCCGGCTCGAGATCGTCACCGGACGGACCGCGCTGTGGATCGGGCTCGTCGTCGGGATCCTCGAGCTCGTCGCGATCGGCGCCTTCGTCGCGTACGTCCGCCGAATGCGCCCGGGGCGGATGTGGCGGCTCGGGCTTGCGGTGGCAGCCGTCGGCGTCGTGGTGGTGGTCGTGAAGATCCTGCTCGGGCGCCATTGACGCTTCGGTCACACCGGCGCCGGCGATCCCCCGCGGGTCTCGGCCCACGTCCTGCCCGCCTCGGCGTCGGGGTCGTGCGGGAGGCCGAGGAGCCGCTCCGAGATCACGTTGCGCAGCACCTCGCTCGTGCCGCCGCCGACGGTGAGCGCGGGGCTGAACAGGAAGCCGCGGGCCCATTGGTCCCAGTCCCCGTCGGGTGGACCGTCTTGGAGCATCCCGCCCGCACCCATCAGGTCGCGACTGAGGTTGAACACGCGCTGGCCGTGCGGGTCGGCCAGCGCCTTGCGCAACGACGCGTCGGGCCCGGGCTTCTTGTTCACCGCCGCCGAGATCATACGCATGCGGTGGTACCGCAGGATCTCACCTTCGATGTAGGCCTCGACGAGACGCTGGCGCAGGACGCCGTCGGTCACGCCCCCCTGCTCCCGAATGCGGTCGACGAGATCGTGCGCGGTGGGGCCGTAGCCCCATTGGAGCCCGCCGTGTGACAGCGACACGCGCTCGTTGGCGAGCGTGGTCTTGGCCATGCCCCAGCCGAGGTTCTCCTCGCCCACGAGGTTGGTGGCGGGGACCCTGACGTCGCTGAAGAAGACGTTGTTGAAGCCGCCGCTCCCGGTCATGTTGCGGATCGGGTGCACCTCGATGCCCGGCAGGTCCATCGGCACGATGAAGTACGAGATGCCGCGGTGCTTCGGCACGTCGGTGCGGGTCCGGGCGATGAGGATGCCGAACTTGGCGTTCTCGGCGAGCGACGTCCACGTCTTCTGGCCGTTCACCACGAAGACGTCGCCGTCGCGCTCGGCCCGCGTGCTCAGCCCGGCGAGATCCGAACCCGAGCCCGGCTCGCTGAACAGCTGGCACCAGATCTCCTCGCCGCGGAGCATCGGCCAGAGGTAGCGCTCCTTCTGCTCGTGGCTCCCGAGGGCGACGATGATCGGCCCGCAGTGCCCGATGCCGATCGGGTTCACCGGCTTCGACACGCCTGCCCGGCGCATCTCGCTCTCGATGATCAGCTGCAGGGCGGGATCGGCGTCGAGACCATACGGCCGGGGCCAGTGCGGGACCACGTAGCCGGCGCGCACCAGCTCGTCCCCCGTCGGCCGCGGATTCGCCTCGAACCACGCCCGCACCTCGACGCGGCGGGGATCGTCCTCCGGCGGAAGGTCGACGTCCATCAAATAGCTCCCTCGCTCGTCGCCGGGTTACCGGCGCCGCCCTTCGGGGCGCTCGTCCGCACAGGCGGCTCCGCCCTAGGGCTGGTCGGCGCCCACGACCCACATGGCGAAGTACTGGGCCGCACCGCCGTAGGCGTGGCCCAGGGCGAGCTTCGCCCCGTCGATCTGGTGCTCACCCGCCGCCCCCCGGACCTGGAGCGCGGCCTCGGCGAAGCGCAGCATGCCCGACGCGCCGATCGGGTTCGACGAGAGCACGCCGCCCGAGCAGTTCACCGGGATGTCGCCGTCCATCGACGTCGCGCCGCTCTCGGTGAGCTTCCAGCCCTCACCCTCCGGGGCGATGCCGAGGTTCTCCATCCACATCGGCTCGTACCAGGAGAACGGCACGTAGCACTCGATCATGTCGAACTGCTCGCGCGGGTTGGTGATGCCCGCCTGCGCGTACACGTCGGCGGCGCAGTCGCGCCCACCCTGCGGGTTCACGGGGTCACGGCCCGGGAACCAGCCGAGCTCGGTGCGCACCGCGGTCCCGTGCACCCATGCCGGGCGCCTCGCCGCCTGCTTCCCGCCCGCCTCGTCGGTCAGCACCATGGCGACCGCGCCGTCCGAGGTCGGGCACGACTCCAGGCGATGGATCGGCGCCCACACGAGCGGCGACTCCTTCACCTTCTCGATGGTGATGTCGGGGAGCTGGAGGTGGGCGTACGGGTTCTTGAGCGCGTTCCGGCGGTCCTTGACGGCCACCATGGCGCCGATGTCGGCCGGCGCCTTGGAGCGCTCGATGTACGCACGCACGTGCGGCGCGAAGTAGCCACCAGCTCCGATGCTGCCGCTCCTGCCGGCCGAGAACGACCACGTCGTATCGCCCTCGGATTGCTTCTCGAACGCGACCGTGAGCACCTTCGGATGCACGCGCGACTGGACCAGGTGTGAGGCCACGACGGCGGTGGAACCCCCGACGCTGCCGGCGGTGTGCACGCGCATGATGGGCTTCCCGGCGGCACCGAGCGCGTCGGCGAAATACAGCTCGGGCATCATCACGCCCTCGAAGATGTCGGGAGCGGTACCGAGCACGACAGCGTCGATGTCACGCCACGTCATCTCGGCGTCGTCGAGCGCGCGGAGCGCGGCTTCCCGGACGAGGCCGGCGAGCGACACGTCGTCGCGGCACTTGGCCATCTTCGTCTGGCCGATCCCGACGACTGCGCACGGCTCAGCCATTGTCACTTCCCTCCATGACGCAGACGAGGTTCTGCTGCAGGCACGGGCCCGAGCTCGCGTGGGCGACGACCCGGTTCCTACCGTGCCGGTTGATCTGGCGGAACGCCTCCCCGATGCGGGCGAGCCCGGTCACCATGATCGGGTTGGCGACCAGGCCGCCGCCCGACGGGCTGATCTCCACGTCGCCGTCGAGACCGAGCGCGTCGGTCAGCACCAGCTCCTCGGCCGTGGACGTGGCCGCGAGCTCCGCCACCTCGACCGGCCCCTTCCCCACGCCCGCCTGCTCCCCCGCCATCCGAGCCGACGGCGAGACGGCCAGATCGCGGACCCCCGGGTACTGCGGATCGACGCGGTGGTCGATACCGGTGATCCATGCCGGCCGCTCACACAGCTCCCGGGCGCGGTCGTCGGCCGCGAGGACGACCGCGGCCGCGCCGCTGGTGACCGCGGAGAGGTCGTGAGCACGCAGCGGCGCCGCGACGTAGTCGTCGGCGAGGAGCGCCGCGGCGTCGAAGTCGCCCGACACGACCGCGTTCGGATTGCCCTTGGCGTTGGCACGGGCGCGCACCGCCACCTCCGCGAGGTCGGCCTCGGTACGGCCGGTCGCCGCCAGCACCGCCTGTGCCTGGAGCGCGGCCATCGCGGCGTAGTCGGGCCAGAGCGGCAGCAGGTAGTAGGGGTCGAGCTGGAGGCAGAGGATCTCGCGGATCGCGTCCGGGTCGGCGCGACCGGACGCGTACACGAGCGCGGTGTCGATGTCGCCGTGCTGGATGCGAACCCAGGCCTCATACAGCGCCCACGCCCCGTCCATCTCCACGTGCGACTCGGAGATCGGCGGCCACGCGCCCGCGGCTTCCAGCATCTGCACGAACGTGAAGGCCCCACCGGTCAGGTAGTCGGCGCTCCCGGAGCACGTGAACCCGATCTCGCTGCGCTCCATGCCGGTCTGGTCGATCGCCTCGGTGATGACG
>DASUUL010000198.1:0-5281 GCA_036374115.1 Acidimicrobiia bacterium
GAGACCGATCACCGCCGGGAGCAGCAGCAGCGAGACCAGGTTCATCACCTTGATGAGCGGGTTGAGCGCGGGACCGGCGGTGTCCTTGAAGGGGTCGCCGACGGTGTCGCCGATGACCGCAGCCTTGTGGGCCTCCGAGCCCTTACCGCCCTCGTGGCCGTCCTCGATGTACTTCTTGGCGTTGTCCCACGCGCCACCCGAGTTGCTGAGGAACACGGCCATGAGCTGGCCGGTGAGGATGACGGCGGCCAGGAACGCGCCCAGCGCGAGGTAGTTGATGCCGAAGCCGATAATGACCGGCGTCAGTACCGCGAGCAGGGCCGGCGTCGCCAGCTCACGGAGCGAGGCGGCGGTGCAGATGTCGATCACAGGGGCGTGGTCGGGCTCCTTGGTACCCGCCATGATCTTCCCGTCGGCGAACTGGCGCCGGACCTCCTGCACCACGGTCTCGGCGGTGCGCCCGACGGCGCGGATCGCGAGCCCGCTGAAGAGGAAGGCGATCGAGCCGCCGATCAGGAGCCCGATGAAGGTCTTGGGCTCGGCCACGTTGATCGCGGTCAGCCGGTTGCTGAAGAGCTCCGAGCCTTCGAGGTCGAGGTTGAGCTCACCCGCGATCGTCTCCACGTAGGACGCGAACAGCGCGACCGCGGCGATGACCGCCGACCCGATCGCGAAGCCCTTCGTGACGGCCTTGGTGGTGTTGCCCACCGCGTCGAGGCTGACCATGATCCGCTCGGGCTCGCCCTCGAACTCCCCCGACATCTCGGCGATGCCGGCGGCATTGTCGGCGACCGGCCCGAAGGTGTCCTCCGACACGACCACGCCGGTGGTGGCGAGCATGCCCATACCGGTGAGGGCGACCAGGTAGAGGGAGAACTGGATGTTGCCGTCGCCGAGGGCGACTCCCGAGCCGATGGCAACCGCGATCGCCACGATGGCCCACACCGAGCTCTCGAGACCGGAGCTGAACCCGGAGAGGATCGTGGTGGCGGGCCCGGTACGAGTCGCGACCGCGATCTCGCGAACCGGCTTGGTCTCGGTGGACGTGAAGTACTCCGTGATGCGGCTCACGATCTGCGCGAGCACGAGGCCGGCCACGACGGCGCCGAACACCTTCCAGCCGGCGTTGGCATGTTCGTTGCCCACGTAGAACATCGCCACCAGGAACGTTCCGATGACGGTGAGGAAGCCGGCGGTGAGGAAGCCGCGGTTGATCGGCGCCATCGCGCTCCGGTCACGATCGGTGGCGCGCACTGCGTACACACCGACGATGGAAGCCAGTACGCCGATGGCGCGCGCGATCACCGGGAAGATCAGACCGAGGGCGGGGTTGGCGCCGATCGAGTCGAACGCGGCCACACCGAGGATGATCGAGGCGACGAGCGTCACCTCGTAGCTCTCGAACAGGTCGGCGGCCATGCCCGCGCAGTCGCCGACGTTGTCGCCCACGTTGTCGGCGATGGTCGCAGGGTTGCGGGGGTCGTCTTCGGGGATACCCTGCTCCACCTTGCCGACGAGGTCGGCGCCCACGTCGGCCGCCTTGGTGAAGATGCCGCCGCCGACTCGCATGAACAATGCGATGAGCGACCCACCGAAACCGAAGCCGACGAGGATCGCCGACGACGTGTTCTGGAAGATCATGATGATGACCGTCGCGCCGAGGAGGCCGAGACCGACCGTGTACATGCCGGCGACCCCACCGGTGCGGAACGCGACTCGGAGCGCGCCTCGGAGCGAGCCGCTCCGGGCGGCGGCAGCGGTGCGGACGTTGCCGCGCACCGCCAGGCTCATGCCGATGAAGCCGGTGAGACCTGACATGAAGCAACCGGCGAGGAACGCCAGCGTCCGGTAGACGCCCGATTCCCCGAACGAGAGCGCCTCGCCGCCGGCAGGCTTCACGACCTCGGTGGACGTGACGAAGACGATGATCGCCACCGGAACGAGGATCACCAGGATGGTCTTGAACTGCCGGCGGAGGTAGGCCATGGCCCCCTCCTGGATCGACCGGGCGATGGCGATCATCGCCGGCGTCCCCTCGTCGGCCGCCAGCACCCCCTTGGCGAGCACGAACCCGACACCGATGGCGAGGAGCGCGGTGGCGGCGGAGAAGAGCAGCCAGAACCACTCGCCGCCGTGCAGGACGAAGTCCTGGTAGCCGCCCTCGGCCGCGAACATGCTGGTCATCGCTGCGTTGACTCCTTACTCACCGGTGATCCCCTGCCCCAAGCCAGCGAACGGTAGGAGCACGTCGGAGAGAGGCGCAATTCGGGGAGTGGGCACCCCCGCCACCGCGGATCACTCGAGGTGATACGGCACCGAGGTCACCACGGTCCCCTTCCGGAACAGGAGCCGGCCCTTGAGGATGAGGGCGCTCTGGTTGTGCAGCAGGTGGCTCCACCAGTGCTTCACCACGAACTCCGGGATGAGCACCGTCACGATGTCGTTCTCCCACCGGGCGTCGATGTCGTCGATGTAGCGCAGGATCGGTCGCGTGAGCTCACGGTACGGGCTGTAGATGATCTCGAGCGGCACGTCGATACCACGATCGGTCCAGGCCTGCTCGATGCGTTCCTGGGCGTCCTCGTCCGAGACGACCGTGACCGCGACCAGGTGATTCGGGGCCAGCGAACGGGCATAGGCGAGCGCTTCGAGAACGCCGCGGTGCACCGATCCGACCAGCACGACGACCGTGTGGTTCATTCGCCGAGGTCGGTATTCCGGCGTCACACGCAAGCCGGCCGCGACGGTGCGGTAGTGGCGGTGGATCCCCTTGAACACGACGATGATGAGCGAGATCACGACGATCGACACCCACGCGCCGCTCGTGAACTTCGTGACCGCCACGATGATGAGGACGATGAGTGTGCCGACGGCCCCGATCCCCTGGAAGATCGCCTTGGCCTTCCACCCCGGCTCTTGGATCCGCCGGTGGTGGCGCACCATGCCGGTCTGGGAAAGCGTGAACGCCGTGAAGACTCCGACGGCGTAGAGCGGGATCAGGGCGTTCGTGAGACCACCGAAGGCGACGATGAGCACCGCCGACGCCGCGGCCAGGAAGAGGATGCCGTTGGAGAACACGAGCCGATCCCCCCGGTTCGTGAGCTGGCGCGGCAAGTAGCCGTCGGCGGCGATGATCGACGACAGGCGCGGGAAGTCGGCGTACGCCGTGTTGGCGGCGAGGGTCAGGATGGCCGCCGTCGCGAACTGCAGGACCACGTAGATCGGTCCCTCGCCGAAGACGGCCCGGCCCAGCTGCGAGAGGACCGTCTCGTCGTGACTGGGGTACGGGCCGAGGCGCTGCGCGAGCAACGCCGTCCCGAAGAACAGCGATCCGAGGATGCCGCCCATCCAGGTCAGCGTGATGGCTGCATTGCGCGCCTCGGGGCGACGGAATGCGGGCACACCGTTCGAGATCGCTTCGGTCCCGGTCAGCGCGACCGCACCGGAAGAGAAGCCCTTGAGAATGAGAAAGAGGCCGAGGTCGCCGCCGACGAGACGGGTCCCCTCGAAAGCCTCCCGGTCGACGTGGATGTCGCCGATGTCGCCGAAGTAGCTGCGAGCGAGTCCGTACGCGACGAGGGCACCGAGCGTGACGACGTAGATGTAGGTCGGCGCGGTGAACAGCCGGCCGGATTCCCTGATGCCGCGCAGGTTGGCCAGCGTGATGAACGCGATCAACACGAGCGCCAGCTCGACGCGGTGCGTCCGCAGACTCTCGAACGCGGGAATCGACACGATGGCGGCGACCCCGGCAGAGATCGACACCGCCACCGTGAGGACGTAGTCGACGAGGAGCGACGCTCCCGCGATCAGCGCGGGGGTCTCACCCAGGTTCTCCCGGCTGACGATGTAGGAGCCGCCGCCGCTCGGGTAGGCGTGAATCGTCTGGCGGTACGAGGTGACGACGATCGCCAACAGGACGGCGACCGCCAGCGCGATGGGGACGAGCACGTCGAGGCCCAGCGCCAGGCTGGAGGCGCCGATAGCCGTGACGAAGAGGATCTCCTCGGTCGCGTACGCCGTCGAGGAGATCGCGTCGGACGAGAAGACCGACAGCGCCACGAACTTGGGGATGCGTTGGTGCTCCTGCTCGGTGGTCGCCAAGGGACGACCGACGAGGAGCCGCTTCAGAATCGCCAACGCCTCAGCCTCTCTCCGTGCACCGTCGCTCGGTAGCATCGCACGGGAGCAACGGAAGGGTCGTGTTGCACGTCATCGTGGTCGGGTGCGGCCGAGTGGGGAGCGAGCTCGCAGGCACGCTCGAGAAGTCGGGACACACCGTCGCGGTGATCGACAAGCGCGCCACCGCGTTCCGCCGTCTGCCCTCGGGGTTCGCC
Source organism: Acidimicrobiia bacterium (assembly GCA_036374115.1). Taxonomy (GTDB): domain Bacteria; phylum Actinomycetota; class Acidimicrobiia; order IMCC26256; family JACDBD01; genus JACDBD01. The sequence continues at coordinate 4,338 of DASUUL010000198.1, forward strand.
GGCCAACAGGTCGTCGGGTTCGGCTTCGATCGCGACACGCTCGCCGAGGCCGGTATCGACCGCGCCGGCGCCGTCGCCGCCGTCACCAACGGCGACAACTCCAACATCCTCGTGGCCCGCATCGCCCGGGAGACCTTCGGGATCGAGCGGGTGGTGGCCCGGATCTACGACCCTCGCCGGGCCGTGATCTACCAGCGCCTCGGGATCCCGACCGTCGCGACGGTGTCGTGGACCACCGACCAGGTGATGCGCCGGCTCCTGCCCGGTGACCAACCCCACGACTGGCTCGACCCCAGCGCGAGGGTGTGCCTCGTGGAGCACCCCCTCCCGATCGCGTGGGCGGGCAAGAAGCTGGCGCCGCTCAACGAACCCGGCGACTACTGGCTCACCGCTGTCACCCGGTTCGGCAGCGCGCAGATCGTGACGCCCGACCTCGTGGGCCAAGAGGGTGACGTCGTGTTCTTCGTCGCCGACGTCACCCGGCTCGACGCCCTGCGGGACCGACTCGAGCAGGGGCCCGAGCGCTGATGCGGGTCGCCATCGCCGGAGGCGGCAACGTCGGGCGGTTCATCGCCACCGACCTGCGCGGCGCCGGCCACGACGTCCAGGTGATCGAACAAGACCCGGCCGTCGTGGAACGCGTCGTCGCCCAGAACGGCATCGAATGGGTCGTTGCCGACGCGTGCGAGGTCACCTCGCTCCAGGAGGCGGGCCTCGAACGCTGCGATGTGGTGGTGGCCGCCACCGGCGACGACGAGGACAACCTCGTGATCTCGCTGCTCGCCAAGCAGGAGTTCGCCGTACCTCGCGTCATCGCACGCGTGAACCACCCGCAGAACGAGTGGATGTTCAACGAGAACTGGGGGGTCGACCTGTCCGTCTCGACGCCGCACCTCATTACCGCGCTCGTGGAGGAAGCGGTCACGGTGGGGCGGCTCGTTCGG
>DASUUL010000199.1:0-8026 GCA_036374115.1 Acidimicrobiia bacterium
CCCCAAGCAGGCGATCTCCATCGAGGGCTGATCGCCGTTATGCACCAGTGGCGTGGCGGCCATGATCGGAGAGCTGGGCCTCGAACCAGTCGTGCAGAGCGCGCACGACCGTCGGGTCGGCGCTCCGGTACCGGATCTCACCGCCCGCGGCGACGTCGCGGTAGGTGACGTCGAAGCGATCGGTGCTCTGCTCCAGTTCGGCGAGGCCGGGCATGCCGTGGCCGTGGATCGCCGCCGGGTCCCCGAAGTCGCCGCGATCGAACCGCGCAGTCTCCTCCCGCAGGTGGTCGCGTACGAGCGCGACCTGGCGCGTGTCGTCGGGATCGTCGGAGACGACCGTCTGCACGCCGCCGCGCTCGTCGGGGACGAAACGATGGGTGGTCGCCTCGAGCGAACGGCATGACACGTTCCCCGCGTCGGGCGACTTCGTGCTGCCGTGACTGCCCACTGCCGCCCGCCGCGATCGCCACACTGGCCACGACGCCGGCGACCGCCACGCCGGCGAGCGTGAGCGCCGGAAGCACCCATCGGTTCCGTCGAGGCGAGTCGATGGCGTCGAGGATAGAACGATCGCTTTCGGGGCCCGCCAACTATGCCGGTCTTCGGGCGACCAGAAGGAGATGGGCACTCAACCCGCTCAGCGCGGGCTCCGACTCGACGGCGCGGGCGGCGAAGAGGATCGTGTCGCGATCGTCCTCGTTCGACCACCGATCGGCGAGGTGCGGTAGCCAGCCCGCCAATCCCTCCAGCCCGAGGAGCTCCACGACGTCCAGGCGTGCGTTCTCCGCCTCCTGCTGCAGCTCGTCGGGGCGGTGGAAGTACGCGGTCGTGAACCACTCCGGCCGCGTGCCGGGGTTGCGGTGCCGCCCGTCCCGCAGGTCGTCCACGACGACGGCACGGAACTCCGGATCGAAGAGGAACTCGCGGCTGAGCCCGTCGAAGAGCGACGCGAACCTGGAGATCGCGCCGACGAACAGCAGGCCGCCTCGCCGGACCACGCGTCGGGCCTCGCGCAGCGCCCGCAGGCGGTCATCGGCGCCGACGAGGTGGTAGAGCGGCCCGAGGACGAGGACGGCGTCGAAGCTCTCGTCGGCGTCAGGCAGCTCGCGGGCGTCGCCGAGCTCGGCCGTGACGGAGTCGCCGCTCGCCGTGAGCCGCCGGGCCTGGTCGACGTGGCGCGCGACCGGATCGACGAGGTGGACCTGGTGTCCGTCCTCGGCCAGCCAAGCGGCGTGGACTCCGGCACCCCCGCCGACGTCGAGCACTCGGAGCGGACCACTCGGGAGATGGCGGCGGACGATCTCTCGGGTGCGAACGAGCTCGAGCCGGCGAAACCCCTCCGTGATCCGGGTCGCCTCGTCGACGTCCTGCTCGTAGTGGGTGAGGACCTCGTCGGGAAGGTGCTCCATGCTCGCGAGGGTAAGAGTCCGCCTTGACCTCAACAAGACTCGAGGTCTTACGCTCGCCGGCGAGCTCATTCGCATCACTCCCCGCTGGATCGCGAGCTGGGGACTCGACGGGAACCCCATGGAGCTGCACGTCCACACCCGAGCTGACCCGTTCGTGCAGTCGTGCCCACTCCACGGCCGCCCCGCGCACGAGCGAGCGATCTCAGATCGCGCGCTCGCGTCCTTCCCAGTACGGGTCGCGCAGCTTGCGCTTGTAGAGCTTGCCGTTCGGGTCGCGCGGCATCTCGGCGACGAAGTCGATCGACTTGGGTGTCTTGAACCTCGCCAGGCGATCGCTGCAGAACGCCAGAATGTCCGCCTCGAGCTCGGGGCCGGCCTCGACACCGGGTGCGGGTTCGATGACGGCCTTCACCTCCTCGCCCCAGTCTTCGTGCGGGATCCCGAACACCGCCGCGTCCGCGACCTTCGGATGGGAGAGCAGCTCGGCTTCGATCTCGGCGGGGTAGATGTTGGCGCCGCCCGAGATGATCATGTCGGTCTTACGGTCGCGCAGGAACAACCAGCCGTCCTCGTCGAGGTAACCGACGTCGCCCACGGTGAAGAACTTGCCGTGGCGGCTGCGCTCGGTCTTGTCCTTGTCCTTGTAGTACTCGAAGTTGCCCGTCTGCATGTGCATGTAGACCGTGCCGATTTCCCCCGCGGGGAGCTCGTTGCCCTCGTCGTCGAGGATCACGATCTCCGAGATCGGCCAGGGCTTCCCCACGGTCCCGGGCTTTTGCATCCACTCCTCGGCGAACACGATGGTGCCGCCGCCCTCGCTGGCCGCGTAGTACTCGTCGATGACGTTGCCCCACCACTCGATCATCCGCCGTTTGACGTCGGGCGGGCACGGCGCCGCCGCGTGCACCATGTGGCGCAGCGACGATACGTCGTACTTGTCCTTCACGTCGTCCGGGAGCGCGAGCAGCCGGTGGAACTGCGTCGGCACCATGTGGCTGTTCGTCACGTGGTACTTCTCGATGAGGCGGAGCATGTCTTCGGGCCGCCACTTGTCCATCAACACGACGGTGTGGCCGGCGTGCAGTGCGCCGCCCGCGAACACGAGCACCGCGGTGTGGTACAGGGGCGAGCCGCAGATGTGCACGTTGTCGTCGTGGGGCTGCAACCCGAACATGAAGAGCATCCCGGAGAACCCGACTGCGCCGTCTTCGGGCGCGACGCCGGAGAGGGCGCGCCGCACCCCCTTGGGCCGGCCGGTCGTTCCCGACGTGTAGTTCATGACCGCGCCCGTGGTGCGGTTCTCGGGCATCGTCGTGGGCTGGCCGTCCTTGAGCTCGGCGTACGAGCGGAACCCGGGGATGTCGCCGACGGCGAAGCGGCCCTCCTTCGGGAGCTCGATCTCGTCGGCGGCGGCCACGCACGCGTCGGCGAATCGCTCGTGCGCGACGAACGCCTTGGCCTCGCAGTCCTGCACGATGTAGGCGATCTCGGGACCGACGAGGTGGTGGTTGATCGGCACGAGGTAGAAGCCGGCCTGGAGCACCGCGAGGTACAGCTCGAAGACCTCGAGGCCGTTGGGCAGCACCATGGCGATGGCGTCGCCCTCTTCCAGCCCCAGTCCCCTGAGCCCGTGGACGACCTGGTTCGCCGACGCCAGCAGCTCGCCCGCGCTGACGAGGCGCTCGTCGGGGTCGACGACCGCGAGGTGGTCGGGGTCCTCCTGGGCGATGCTCCAGAATCCGAGTGCGGCCATTACGGGGCTCCTTGGGTCGAGGGCTCGTTCGTCGCGAGGCGTTTCGCCCGGCGGTAGTCGGGCTTGCCGACGGGGGTCCGCACCGGCTCGTCGGTGACGACGAGCTGCCGCGGCATCTTGTAGCCGGCGAGCTTCGTGCGACAGTGGTCCTGCAGTTCGGCGAGTGTCGGGGCCGTGCCGGGCCGGGGCTGGACGATGGCGGCGATGCGTTCGACGAAGCGGTCGTCCGGTGCGCCGACGACGACGGCGTCGAAGACGTCGGGGTGCGACTTCAGCGCAGCCTCCACCTCCTCCGGGTACACCTTCTCGCCGCCGGTGTTGATGCAGACCGAGCCGCGACCGAGCATGGTGATGGTGCCGTCGGCCTCGATGGTGGCGAAGTCGCCGGGGACCACCCAGCGGGTGCCGTCGGCCGAGGTGGTGAAGGTGGCGGCCGTCTTGGCGTCGTCCTTGTAGTACCCGAGGGGGATGTGACCGCGCCGAGCCAGGTGCCCGACCTCGCCCGAGCCCGGCCGCAGCGCATTCCCGTCGTCGTCGAGCACGGTCATGAACTCGCCCATGGTGAAACGCGGACCCGCGGCGGGTCCCTGCGTGTCGTACACGGTGCCGCCGGCACCGGTCTCGGATGCGCCGAAGCTGTCCATCACCATCGCGTTCGGGAGCTGCGCCCGCAGCTGCTCCTTCACCGCGGGCGAGAGAATGGCGCCGCCCGATCCCACGACGACCACCGACGACGTGTCGTACGCGGCGCCGGGCGCGGCGAGCGCTTCGGCGAGCGGGCGGCCCATGGCATCGCCGACGACCATGATCCCCGTGCAGCGTTCGCGCGCGACGATGCGCCACACCTCGCCGGGATCGAAGTGGTGCTGGCAGTTGAGCACCACCGTGCCGCCCCCGTACAGGGTGATGAACGTGACCCACTGGCCGCCGCCGTGCATCATCGGCGCGTTCACCAGCTGCACGGAGCGGGCGTCCTCGGCGGCCACCCGGCCGGCGAGCTCCTGGGCGTCCTCGATCGGCGGCTGGCCGAACCCGCCACCGCCGAGAGCGGCGAAGAAGATGTCTTCGGCCCGCCACATCACGCCCTTGGGCATCCCGGTTGTCCCACCCGTATAGAGGAGGTAGAGGTCGTCGGGGGAGCGGGGGGAGAAGTCACGCGTGGGCGCCGCCGCCGCCAGGGCGTCCTCGTAGCCCACGGCGTCGGCATCCGCGGGCTCGCTGCTCCCGTCCTCCAGCACGATCACATGCCGGAGGCGGGGAAGGTCGTCGCGGATCTCGCTGATGACGGGTGCGAAGGCGCGTTCGGCCACGACCGCGACCGAGTCGGAGTTCTCGAGGATGTGGCGCGCCTCGTCGGCGACGTAGCGGTAGTTGACGTTCACCGGCACCGCCCGGGCCTTGTAGGCGCCCAGCATGGCCTCGATCCACTCCGCTCGGTTCCACGCGTAGATCGCGACCTTGTCACCGGGCTCGATTCCCTGGTCGAGGAGGTGGTGCGCGACGCGGTTGGCCCGCTCGTCGAGCCGGCGGTACGTGAGGCGGGCGTCGCCGGCGACCAGCGCGAGGCGGTCGGGCACGGTGTCGACGACGACCTCGAACAGGTCGGCGAGATTGCAGACGCGATCCCCCATCGGCCGCAAAGTAGAACACGTTCTCTTTGCGGGCGGCAAGGGCGGTACGCTCCCGACGATGGGGGGCGAGCACGTCATCGTCGAGGTCGACGACGGCGTCGCCGTCGTGATGTTGAACCGGCCCGAGAAGCTCAACGCGTTCAGCGGGCGCATGGGTGCGGAGCTCGGGCAGGCCTACGCCGACTGCGACGCCGACGAGCGTGTGCGCGCGGTCGTGCTCACCGGCGCCGGGCGCGCGTTCTGCGCCGGCGCCGACCTCGATCCGGGCGGCGACACGTTCGGAGCCCCGGGCGAGGCATTCAGCGCGTCGCCGGTGCGGCCGCGGGCCTGGGAGGTGCGTAAGCCCGTCGTCGCCGCCGTCAACGGGCACGCGATCGGCATCGGCCTCACCCTGACGATGCAGTGCGACATCCGGATCGTGGCCGACGACGCCAAGCTGGCGTTCGCGCACGTGCGCAGGGGGGTGCTGCCCGATGCCCAGTCGCACTGGACGGTGCCGCGAGCGATCGGCTCTGCCCGCACCGCCGACCTGTTCCTCACCGGGCGTACGTTCAGCGGACGTGAGGCGGCCGAGCTGGGGCTCGCGAGCCGGGCGCTGCCCCGCGACGACGTGCTGCCGGCGGCTCTCGCCTCGGCGCGCGAGATCGCGGTGCACAGCGCGCCCCAATCGGTGGCGCTCACGAAGCGCCTGCTCTGGTCGACTGGTGCGCTCGACCCCGACGAGGTCGAGCGCCTCGAGACCGAGTACCACCACCTCGTGATGGGCGCACCGGACGCGCGGGAGGGCGTGATGGCCTGGGTCGAGAAGCGCGAGCCCCGGTGGACGGGCCGGGTCGGGGACCTGCCGTGACCGTCCGGACGCGCGTGACCGAGCTTCTCGGCGTCCAGTACCCGATCCTCCAGGCACCGATGGGTTACATCGCCCGGGCGCAGCTGGCGTCGGCAGTCTCCAACGCCGGCGCGATGGGAATCATCGAGACCTCGTCGGGGCAGCTCGACCAGGTGCGCGAGGAGGTCCGCAAGATGCGCGACCTCACCGACAAGCCCTTCGGCTTCAACATCGCCCAGATGCTCGTGCGCGATCCGGGCATCGTCGACTTCGTGCACGACGAGGGTGTGCGCTTCGTCACCACCTCCGCCGGCGATCCGAGCGAGTTCACGAAGGCGCTCCACGAGGCCGGCATCACCGTGTTCCACGTCGTCCCGCACCTGCGGGGTGCCCTCAAGGCCGTCACCGCGGGGGTGGACGGCATCGTCGCCGAGGGCGGCGAAGGTGGCGGGTTCAAGAACGCACGCGACGTCGCCACCATGGTGCTCCTGCCGCTCGTGTGCTCGAAGGTCGACGTTCCCGTTGTGGCCGCGGGCGGCATCGTCGACGGGCGCACGATGGCGGCGGCGTTCGCGCTCGGTGCCGAAGGCGTGCAGATGGGCACGCGCATGCTCTCGTCGGAGGAATCGCCGGTGCACGCCAACTACAAGCAGGCCGTGCTCGACGCTCCCGAGACGGGCACCGTGTTCCTCAACCGGTTCGCCAAGCCCGGCTTCCGCGTGCTGGCGACGCCCTTCAGCGAGAAGCTCGAGCGCGAGGAGCGGGTCTCGTTCGGCACGCTCGACGCCATCCTCGACCTCTACTTCGAAGGCAACCTCGACGCCGCCTTCGCGTTCGGAGGGCAGGTCGCGGGGCGCATCGACGAGATCAGACCCGTCGCCGAGATCGTGCGCGAGACCGTCGCGGAGTTCCACGAGGTCGTGCGCGACCAGGCGGCGCGGTACGGCGGATGACGACTTCGGCGCCCGGCCTGCTGGAGGGTGTGCGAGTCCTCGACCTGAGCATCTGGCGGCCGGGCCCGTACTGCACGCAGCTCCTCGTCGAGATGGGAGCGGAGGTGGTGAAGATCGAGCCGCCCGAGGGCGACCCGATGCGGGTCTTTCCCGACCTCTTCCGCGCGCTCAACGCGGGCAAGCGCAGCGTGTTGGTCGACCTCAAGGACGATTCGGGGCGGGCCTCGGTGCTCGATCTGGCGCGCGACGCCGACGTGGTCGTGGAGGGGTTCCGCCCCGGCGTGGTGGCGCGACTCGGAGTCGACGCCGATGCCGTGCGTGCGGTGAACCCGTCGGTCGTGTACTGCTCGATCTCCGGTTACGGGCAGGAGGGGCCGCTCGCCCCGGTACCCGGCCACGACCTTAACTACCAGGCGTGGGCGGGCGTCCTCGAGCCCCGAGACGGCGATGCCGAGCCCGTCGTGGCCCGCCCGCCGATCGCGGACCTGGCCGGTGGGGCCTACGCGGCGATGGCGATCTGCGCCGCGCTCGTACGCCGGGCAAGCAGCGGCGAGGGCGACACGATCGACGTCGCGATGACCGACGTGCTCGCGAGCTGGACGGGAGCGACGCCGCCCCTCACGTTGCCCGACGGCCAGCGCCTGAGCGGCGAGGTGGCGGGCTACGGGACCTTCCGCACCGCCGACGGCGGTTGGATCGCGCTCGGGATCATCAGCGAGGACCACTTCTGGGCCTCTCTCATTGGTGTGCTCGGTCTCGACGACCTGGCCGGCCTGGCGTTTCCCGACCGGCTCGCGCAGGCCGGGGCGCTCAACGAGACGTTGCGTGACGCGATCGGTTCCCGGAGCCGCGAGGAGCTCGTGGCCGACCTCGCGGCCGCCGGAGTACCGGTCGCGCCCGTCTTGACACGGGCCGAGATGCTGGCAGCCGACCACTTCCGCCGGCGGGGTTTCGTCGTCGAAGGCTCCGACGGCGCGCCCGTGGTGGGGCATCCGATCCGCTACCAGCGGCACGGTTGACCGATCACGCACCGGAAGCGACCCCACCGGGGCGCCATGGCGCACGGGGCAGTGTCGCGATCACGACCACGGGCAACCTGCACGAGACCGCGCTGGCCGTCGCCCGCGATGCGATCGAACGCTGCCTGAGATCCACCGGGTGACCAGCCCTGGTCGTTACGCTCCCGTCGACCTCGCACCCGCGAGGTCGAGGAGCGAGGAGGGGGCGGTGATGTCGAACAGCGTGCGCATCGGTGTCGCGGAGGCGATCGGTACGGCGATCCTGGTGATCGGTGGCCGGGGACTGCGATCCTCGCGATCTTCGCCATCGCCAACGGCGTCGACGGGTTCAGCGCGGAGGCCTCGGGGTTCGCGTCGAACGGTTGGGGTGACCACTCGCCCGGTGGCTACAACTTCGCCGCCATGGTCGTCACCGAGATCGTGCTGACCGGC
>DASUUL010000200.1:0-8860 GCA_036374115.1 Acidimicrobiia bacterium
GGCGGGCCGAAGATGGTGCGCACCGTGCTCCCCGTGACGTCGCGCGAGGGCCGGGCAGCGGCGAGGACGTCCGCCCCGCGGCCCAGGCCGGCGCGCGCCACGATCGTGTACGGCCGAACGCGCGGCGCCAACCGCGCGGTCGGGCGCACGACGAACCCGGCGACTCCCGCTCCGAGAAGTCCGGCCGAGACGGCGCCGAGGACGGCGACCGAGATGCTCACTGCGATCCCATCGGCGCGCTCGCGCCGAACACCCGCCGCTCGTGCTGGCTCCGCCCGAGCCGGCTGATGACGACGTATCCGAAGACGCTCAACAGACCACCGAGCGCCACCACGACGAGGCCGCCGCCCGATTGGTAGAAGTCTCGGAACGGGCCCGGCCGAATGGTCAGTGCGACGAGCACCACCCACGGCAACACGAGCACGACGCGGGCGTTGATCCGCATCTCCAGGCCCTCGGTCGCGATCTCCTCCTGCACCTTGAGATCCTTCGTGGTGCTCACCACGAGATCTTCGAGGATGTCTTTGACGATCTGGCCGCCGCGTTCCTGGGCGAGGATCAGCACCTCGATCACCCGGTCACTGGTCGGGTCGGCGAGCTCCTCCTTCACGATCTCGAGCGCCGGGACGGTTCCCAGCATCCGGGAGAGGAGCGGGAAGCGCGCCAGCGCTTCCCGGAGCGGTGTCGGGCCCGACCCGGCCAACGTGACGAGCGCCTGCGCCAGCGAGCGGCCGGCGGTGATCGACGCCAACAGGTCACGGAGACCGTCGGGCCACGCCTCCTGGACCTGCCGCAGACGCACCGCCCGCCGGCGAGCGAAGTACGCACGAGGCAGCGCCGAGACCGCACCGGCGGGGACGAGCGCGACCAATGGCGTACCCGTGCCGACCATGACCACGGCGAACGCGATCCCGCCCGCGCCCAGGGAGGCCGCCCAGAACTGGTAGGGCGTCACCGCCACCCCGGCCTGGTGCAACCACAGCTGTCGCCGGCTCAGCGAGGAGCCCGCGGCGCGGCGCCGGAACCGCAGGTCCGGTGCCGCGCCCGTCACGAAGCCGACGAGGAAATAGCAGAAGACGCCCACCGAGAGCGCAGCGACCAGCCTCACGCCCGCCACCTCACGCCCGCCGCCTCACGCCCGCCGCCTCATGCCGGCACCCGGCGTCCCTCGACGATGCCCCGCAGCGTCCAGCCCTCGGGCAGGCTCCGATCGACCCGGGCTGCGAGCGGACCGGGGAGCACGCCCGTCCACTGCAGCGGCTTGCCGAGTGCCTCGCGGACGAAGACGGGCTCGATGGTGAAGTCGTCGCTCAGCGCCGGAACGACGGCGGTGATCTCCATGACTTGGCGCCGGATCCCGTCGAGCTCGCCTCGGGGGATGTCGTCACGGTCGAGGTGGACGACCAGATCGAGCGACTCGGAGAAGACCTTGCGCACGATGCGCTCGGTCACGTTCTCGCCGGCCATGAGCGCCGCGTTGACGAGCGCGTTGAGCGCCTCGGCCCCGCTGTTCGCGTGCACCGTGCACAGGAAACCGCAACCGGCGTTGACCGCACGACTGAGCTCGAATGCCTCCGCCCCGCGAACCTCTCCGACGACGATCCGATCGGGCCTCATCGCGAGCACGAACTTGACGAGATCGCGCAGGCTGATCTCGCCCGTACCGTCGAGCGCGGGAGGCCGCACCTCGTAGTACGAGCCGTGCGTCACGGGGACGGCGAGCTCCCGGATCTCCTCGCAACAGCGGATGCAGTGACCGGCGGGGCCGGCGGCGATGAGGGCCGCTGCCAAGGTCGTCTTCCCGGCTCCCGGTTCGCCCGAGATCGCGATCCGGCTCCGAAGCTGCATCAGGGCCCACAGGAACCCGGCCGCCTCCGCGCTCAGCGACTCGCGCTCGACGAGATCGTCGAGCGTGACGTTGCGCACGGTGTAGCGCCGAAGCGTCGCGGAAAGCTGGTCGCCGACGGGTGGGATCGCCGCGGTCAGGCGCGCCGTCCCCTGCAGCACGCGGGCCTGGACGAGCGGATGCTTCGTGTTCAACTGCCGATCGGTCGGCGCGAGGAGGCGCTCGATGATCTGGCGGTTCTCCGTCTCGCCAGTGGGGGTTGCGAGACCGCGCAACCGGCCGGCCCCGTCGAGATACGACACCCGGGACCCCTCGATGAAGATCTCTTCCACGTCGGAACGGGCGATGAGATCGGTGAGCGGCCCGAAGTCCGTGATCGAGCGCAGCACGCGGTCGACCATCTCCCGGGGGTCGCTGAGCGGGACTTCCGTCCCGAGATGGGCCCGGCGCTGATACTCGTCGACCGCGCGATGGATCTCGGTTCGCACCTCGTCGAGATCACCCTCCGGGCGGAGCCGTCGCTTCTCGATGCGGCCGAGCACGTCACCACGGATCACCCCATAGGCGTCGACGGTGGTCGTCACCGCGCCCGCACCTGTGCGAGGCGACGGCGGCGGCGCCGGCGGGCCCGGGCCCCGTTGGCGGAGGGCGGAGGGAGCGCGGCTGCGACCACGCCCGCGACGGCGCGTGTGAACGGACCGGGCGCCACGGGTGCGCCTGCCCATGCCGCCCGGTCGACCCGTTCGTCGTGCGGCACGAACGACAGCGACGCCGGCGGGAACGTGCGCTCGATCTCGTCGGCGATCTCGGCACGCCGGTACCCGTCTGACGGGCCGCGGTTGACCACGACGTGCACCGGGGCATCCGTCAAGGCGCGCGCATCCGCGACCCATCCGAGCAGCCGGGTGACCCCTACGGGGCTTCCGTTGCCGACCACCACGACGACGCCGGCGGCGGCGACCACCGCCCGCGTGATGCCGTAGCGACCGCGCCCGGTACCGGCGGCGACGTCTTCCAGACGGTTGGAGACGTCGACGAGGACCGTCGACCGGCTCGCGGCCGCGACGTCGAGGACGTCGAGCACCTCGCCGGGACGAACCTGCGACCAGGACGCAACGTTCGGCAGCCCGCACAGGATCTCGAACGCTCCGTCGGGAGCCGGAACGAACGCAGAGCAGACCTCACCCATGCCGTACTCGACCGCGTCGACCGCAGTGCGCAGGTTGGGCTCGATGCCGAGCCCGAGGCGCTGTGCGATCGACGGCAGTACGTCGTCGCCGTCGACCAGGGCCACTCCCCCGCGGCCACCGCTGCACGCGCGCGCCATCTCGACGGCGATCTCGGTGGCGCCGGCCCCGGAAGGTCCGCCCACGGCGACGATCCGCCCGGTGGCCGCGCCGCCGTCGGTGGACGAGGGGGCATCGCCGACCAGGCGCCCGAGAGCCTCGCCAACGGGTGCCGGCGTCGCATCCGCCGGCGCGAGCGTGATCAACGCCTCGAGGAACGCGCTCATGGACGCGTCGGATTCGATCACCCGGTCGACACCCAACGCGAGGAGATGTTCTCGCCCGACCGGCTCCGCGGGATCGAAGACGCCGAGCAACCGGCGGTGACGAGCGTGCACGGCCTCGACGAAGCGCCGGGTCAGCGCGGGCCAGCGGTGACTGACCACGAGGGTGCCGTACTCCTCTTCGAGCGCGAGGCTCGGCTCCATCACCACCTGGCGAACGCGGGCACCACCGTGATCGGTGAGATGGCGGTGCAGACCCTCGACCCAGCTCTCGGGGGAGAAGACGAGCGCGACCTCGGGCTCCCTCATCCGCCGCCGCCGGCTCCCACGAAGTCGACCGGAAGCGGAGGAAGGTCCTGGGCCGATTCCGCACCCGTGGACCGCGCCAGGAGGACGTCGCCGTCGGTGATGGCGGCGGTGAGCAACTGCGCGCCGCGGGCGTCGACCGCAAGGGTCACGGTGAAGACGTCGTCGACCGATCCCAGGGTGGGCCCGTTCGAGGGGTCGCCCACGTCGAGCACTTCCGCGCCGGCGACGACGACCACGACCTCGCGTTCTGCCGCGAGGAGCACGTCGACGCGGTCGCCGGGTGCGATCGCACCGTCGACGGCGCGGGCCCGGTCGATGGGAATGCTCACGGCCCGGAGACCAGAAGGGGCCGCCGCACGCGCTAAGTCGGTTCGCGAGACGAGCTCTCCGGCGCCGACGGCCTCGACCGCGACGGCACCGTCGAGCTCGTTCACGTCGTCTCGACCGAGCACGGTGCCGAGCAGGTCGCCGTCCATGTTCACCCGCTCGTAGCGCAGATCGGCCGCGGAGACGATCTCGCCGGGCCGCAGGTCGTGTGCTGCCACCGCGACCTCGACGCGGTCGTCGGCGTTGCGGAGGAGGGCGAGCGTGAGGAGCATGCCGACGAGACCGGCGACGATCATCACGAGGTGCCCGGCGGAGAAGCGGCTGGCGATCCGGCGGCGGCGCGCTCGCAGCGGGGTCGCCTCGCTCACGCCCGGCGCCGAGACCGCCATCGCCGTCACCCCCGTCGGGCACGGTGACGTGCCCGGTACAGCCCGTCGTAATAGTGGGGAACCGCCCGGTTCCGGTCAAGAGCCGCGTTCGAGCGGTTCGTCCGGTTCGCTCCGGGGCTGAGGCTGCCGCAAGCCGCCTCAGATTGTCAAGGGCCACGCCAGGGGCGGTCGGAGGCGATAGGCTGGTGCCATGACACCCCCCGAGAACGACACCGGGGCGACCGGAGAGTTCCCTCCGGTCCTCACCACCGCGATGGCGGCGGAGCTGCTCCAGGTCCACGTCGAGCACCTGCGCAGGCTGGTGCGCGAGGGCAAGATCCCGTGTCACCGGTTCCCGGGGGGGCGGGAGATGCGCTTCATGCGCGACGAGCTGCTGGATTGGCTCAAGTCCCAGCCCGGCAGCGATCAGTCGACGTCGACGGAGCGGGCGCGCGAGCGCCGCTGAGTTCACGTCAGGCGCGTCACCCAGGAGATCCACGCCAGCGGCACGTAGGTCTCGCCACCGTCGCGGTCGCGCACGTGCACCTGGTCGTGGCCGACCGTCACGGTGCCCGAGAGCTGCTCGCCGAGGAGCACCGAACCCAGCGCGACCTCGGCGCCGTCGGCCTCGTGCTCGAGCAGTCGGGCCCGGAAGGTGCTGAGCGCGCCACTGGCACGCCGGCCTCCCGACCGCGCTCGGGCCACCACGCGCACCACGACCGGCGCAGGCAGGCGGACGGTCCGGCGCTCACCCGAGCCGCTGGTGACGAGGGCGAGCGCCACGTCGACCGGTCCCCGACCGGTCCGGAGGCGCATCACGTCGACGCCGACGTCGGTCACCTCTCCGGCGAAGGTCGCGTCACCCGTCGCCACCGCCACGGTGTCGCCCCGGTGCATGAGCTCGCGGGCGATGTCGACGAGGCTGCGGCCGTGCGCCCACTGGGCTGCGGCAGCCCGGCTCCACTCCTCCTCGTCGGCGCGCCACGCCTCGCGCATCGAGGCGGCTGCCCCACCGAGGTCGGCGTCGCCGGGATCGAAGGCCTCGCCCGGGCTCATGGCGAGGGCGACGGTAGCCCGCCGTCCTCGTTGCCGCTGCAATGGTTGCGCCCGCTCGCTAGTCTTCGCGGCCGTGGGCGAACGGGTGGTCGCGTCCGATCAGGCGGCGTGGCGGGCGCTGTTGCGCGCGCACGCCGCCGTCGTCGGGGTGCTCGAGCGGGAGCTGGCCGAACAGGGCATGCCGATCGCCTTCTACGACGTGCTCGATCAGCTGAGCAATGCCGGCGGCCGGATGCGCATGCGCGAGCTCGCCAACGCGGTCCTGCTGTCGCGCAGCGGGCTCACCCGCCTCGTCGACCGCATGGAACGCGCCGGGTACGTGCGTCGCGAGCACTGCGCCGACGACCGGCGGGGCGCCTTCGCCGTCGTCACGGCCGCGGGCCGGCGTGCCTATCGCCAGGCGAGCCCGGTGTACGAGCGCGGGATCGAGGAGCACTTCACCCGCCACCTCGGCGAGAGGTCCGTCGTTCTCACCGCCGCGCTCGAACGCGTCGCCGCCGCCGAGCAGTCCCGCCGCTAACCCTCTCGATGCGTTCATCGTGCGCAAATAGTGCGCACGATGCACGCATCATTGGGGGAGGACGCGCACGACCAGGGTAAGGGGCGGGGTGTCGCCGAGCTCGGCGTAGCGGTCGAGCTGGTCCTGCACCCCGGGGTCCTCCTCGATCGCGGCCTCGGCGGCCTCGAGCGAGTCGAACACGCCCAGCTCGTCGAGCTCCGCCTCGAGACGCTCCCGCTCGGCCCGCTCCGCCTCCGTGAGCGGGTCGACGGTGGCGACCTTCCGGAACCCGCCCGGCAGCGACTCGGGCTCACCGGCGACGACGCGCGCCTCCACCACCGCGCGCTCCGGTTGGGCGCGGCGAGGGCCGAAGCGGTTGTCGAGCTCCTCGTCGACGACCACGTCGACACCGGCGCGGTCGAGCGCCAGCGCCACCACCTCGGGGCCGACGGCGCCGTCGCCGATCACCACCTCGGGCACCTCCGCCGTCGACGTCACCAGCACGGGGCCGTCGACGTCCTCGAGGAGCGTGACCGCCTCGTCGCCGAGCTCGACGAGCGCCTCGTGGACACGGCCGCGGTCGGGATTGTCGCCCACCGCGTCGGCGATGTTGAAGCCCGTGAACACGACGAGCCCGAGTGCGAGCACGCCCACCACGGCCGGGGTGATGCGCTCCCGGACCGGTTCGGTGAGCGCCCGGTAGCCGCACCAGCCCGCGGCCAGCCAGCACCCGAGCCCGACCACGTCGGTCCACTCGAGGCCCCAGTTGAACAGCCCGCCCACCAAGCGAGAGAAGCCGGCGACGGCCGCCACCACCACCACGAGCACGGTGAGCGGGAGTGTCACCGACTCGTCGCGCCGCCACACCGCGAGCCCGAGGCCCGCGAGCAGGGCGAACAGCCCCAGCGGCACGAGCGGGGCGGCGTCGACGTCGACATCCGTGGAGAAGGCCCGTAGCGGCACGTCGCCCTGGAGCCAGGGCGCGTCCGCGCCGAACTGGAGCGCCACCGCCGAGTAGGCGTCGCCGAGCCCGAGCTTCTCGTTCGGCTCGCGGAAGAACGTCCACATCTCGCGGACATTGCCCGGGTCCTCCCGCACCTGCTCCACGAGCGGCGGGATCCAGAGCACCGCGAGCACGCCGGCGGTGACGAGGGCGGGCCGCGCCAGGCGGCGGAGCCGGGCGCGGTCGCGCACGACGACCGCCGCCACCGCCCACGCGAACAGCGCCAGCGCCGCCGGCGCCAGCGCCGCGTACGCCTGGGCCACCAGCGTCGCGACCCCGGCCGCCAGCGGCAGCGTCCACGGATGGCCCGAGGCGGCGTCGAACGCGAGGAAGAGCAGGAAGGCGAACGGCAGGATCAGGACGCGCGGTTCCCACGGATCGGCGATACGGTCGGCGCCGAGCGCGTGCACGAGCACGGTGACCAGCGCCAGGCTCCACAGCGCCAGCACCACCCCGCCGCGCCGGTACGCCACCACCGCGATCCCGACGATGGCGAGCGCGTTCACGAGCAGCGCGCCCGCCTGCAGGGCGGCGAAGTCGGAGCCCAGCAGCCGGTACGGCACCGTGAGCATGTACAGCAGGAGCGGGCCGGGCTGGTTCCACCCGAACCGCTGGTACGACCCCACCAGCGGGGTGTCGCGCGAGCCGACGTCACGCACCCGCAGCTCCACAAGCGCGTCGTCGCCGTGGATGGCGAACTCACCCCGCGCCAGCACGACCCCGAGCCCCACGAGGAGCGGCAGGAGGGTCACCGCGACCGCGCCGACCACCACCCGGCGCCGCAGCTGGGGCCGGTCCGCCGGCACGGACGACGCGGTCTGCACCCCAGGCTTCTATCGCAAAACGCCGCCCGTGACGTCGGCGCGGGGGTTTGGCCGCCTACTCTGCCCCCGGATACCGTACCGAGGGCCGTGTCCCGGTCCCGGCCGAGCGAACGAGGCCGAGGAGCCCGGCGCGCACAGAGCACCTCTTCTCAGGCCGTGCGCCACCGGGCGCGTTCGGCCGACCACACCACACCGCCGGGGCGAAGCGGCGGGGCGACAGCGGCGGAGTGAAGGCGGGTTGGCCGGCTCGATGGCGAGCGTGAGCGAAACCAGAACCGAGGGCGGCGACACCCAGCGCGCCTACAACGTCGAGATCTTCCTCATGAGCTTCGCCGCGCTGTTGCTCGAGATCAGCTACACGCGAGTCGTCTCCTTCAAGCTCTTCTACTACTACACCTACCTCGTCATCGGTCTGGCGCTGCTCGGGATCGGAACGGGGGGCGTGCTCGTCGCGATCTCGCGGCGGATGCGCACGGCGTCGACCGACACGATCCTCATGTGGGGGCTGCTGCTCGGCGCCGCCAGCGTCGGCGTGGGGTACCTCGTGGTCGCGCTCACGCCCGTCGACACGCTCGAGATCTGGGACTACGGCACCCTCAGCTCGCTCACCAACCTGGTCGGGCTGGTGGTGATGTGCCTGGCGTTGTTCGCGTCGTTCATCGCCGTCGGCGTGATGATCGCCACGCTGTTCGGCCGCCGCTCCGAGCAGATCAACCAGCTCTACTTCGCCGACCTCGTCGGCGCCGGGCTCGCCTGCGCGCTCGTGGTCCCGTTCCTCAGCACGATCGGCCCGCCGGCGTCGATCGGCCTGGCCGGCCTCATCCTCGCGCTGCCCGGGCTGCGCCTCGCCTACCGCCGTCGCGCCACTCCGCTCGTCACCGCCGGCGCCGTGGTGGCGGCGGCGCTGGCCCTGATCGTGGTGGCGCCGGGCATCCTTCCCGACCCGCGCGGCGACGGCGCCAAGGCCGAGCTCCAAGACCGCGACGTCGTCTTCTCGTCGTGGAGCCCGATCTTTCGCGTCGACGCCGTCGACGTGGGAGACGACGTCCGTCTCCTCTACCACGACGGGTTGGCGGGCTCGGCCATCTACAAGTGGGACGGCGATCCCGCAAGCCTCA